>NZ_JASCPN010000140.1:0-989 GCF_029960155.1 Pseudomonas sp. PS01300
GCCCAGGCCAGCGCTGAACTCGATCGAGGGCAGCGGTCAAAGCACCCATGAGGCCTGCGCCGGCCGTGCCCCGGCACGGCCGGCGCCGTGCCGGGGTTCACATGTCATCCAGAAAAGGACGCAGGTATGAATATTTCCTTGCACGGCAAGCGTGCGATCGTCAGCGGCTCCACCGCCGGTATCGGCTTTGCCATTGCCCACGGGCTGGCCGAGGCCGGTGCCGAGGTGGTGGTCAACGGGCGCACCAAGGCCCGTGTCACGCGCGCCGTCGAACAGATCCAGCGCAAGTTGCCGGGGGCCAAGGTCAAGGGCATTGCGGCCGACCTGGGCACGGCCGAGGGGGCGGACATCCTGTTTGCCAAGGAGCCGGAAACCGACATCCTGGTCAACAACCTGGGCATCTTCGAGCCCAAGGGCTTCTTCGAGATCAGCGACGAGGACTGGCAGCGCTTCTTCGAGGTCAACGTGATGAGCGCGGTGCGCCTGTCGCGCCATTACGCCAAGGGCATGGCCACGCGCGAGTGGGGCCGGGTGCTGTTCCTGTCGAGTGAATCGGCGCTGCAGATCCCGACCGAGATGGTGCACTACGGCACCACCAAGACCGCTCTGCTGGCGATTTCCCGCGGGCTGGCCGAGACCCTGGCCGGTACCGGCGTGACCGTCAATGCGGTGCTGCCGGGCCCGACCCGCTCCGAAGGCGTGGGCGGCTACTTCAGCCAGATGGCCAGGGAGCAGGGGGTGGACAGCGAGACGCTGGAGGCCCGGTTCATAGCCGAGCACCGTCCCAGCTCGGTCATCAAGCGCCTGGCCACGGTCGAGGAGGTCGCCAACATGGTGGTCTACCTGGCCTCGCGCCAGGCCAGCGCCACCACCGGCGCAGCCCTGCGCGTGGATGGCGGCGTGGTTCGTTCCATCGCCTGATGCACCCTGCCGCGCCCCGGCGGCGCGCGCCGCCCCCCGCCCCCGTAACCCCCCCAACCACCCCCCCC
>NZ_JASCPN010000141.1:0-898 GCF_029960155.1 Pseudomonas sp. PS01300
TCTCGCAAGGTCAAGTCGCAGGACTGAGCATTGCCAGGGCTTGTCAGTTTCTAGGCATCAGTCGACAGGCTTACTACAAGCGCAACCGAGCTGCTGATGGCAAAGAGCGCCAGGCAGATCGGGTGGTTCAGTTTGTTCAGCAAGTCCGGCTGCGCCAGCCCCGTCTGGGTACCCGTAAGCTGCACTATTTGCTGCATTGCCAACCTGACAAACGATTCCAGGTCGGCCGAGATAGGCTGTTTCAGGTCTTGGGAGAGCGCCGTTTGCTGGTACTGCCCAAGCGGGCATACCACAAGACAACACAGAGCTTTCATCGCTTCTACCGCCATCCCAACTTAATCAAGCCCGGTCCAAGCCAAGTCGTTCCGACAAGGCCGGAGCACGTCTGGGTTGCCGACATTACTTATCTGCCCGCACGTAACGGCCCGCTGTACCTGAGCCTGGTAACGGACGCGTACTCCAGGAAAATTGTTGGTCACCACGTCCATGAAAGCCTGCATGCCGAGTCAGTAGCGCAAGCCTTCAAGCAGGCCTTACGAAAGCGACGTCGTCGCCAGCCATTAGTCCACCATTCGGATCGAGGCATCCAATATTGCTCGGCGCTATACCAGTCACTGCACCAACGGCACGGCGTTCAGTGCTCCATGACTGATGGGTATGACTGCTACCAGAACGCGCTGGCTGAGCGAATCAACGGAATCCTCAAGATGGAGCTGCTGTTAAGCAGACCTGAAGATCTGGAGCAAGCGAGGCAGATGGTTGATGAGGCAGTGCAGATCTACAACACAGAACGGCCCCATATGGCCCTGAAAAACAAAACGCCCGATGCGGTGCATCGGGCGTTTTGAGGCCTATCGGCCTACCTGAACAGGTGTAAACCTATTTCAGGACTAGACAC
>NZ_JASCPN010000142.1:0-788 GCF_029960155.1 Pseudomonas sp. PS01300
TCTTCCCGCAGGGCCGTGGGGTCGGCGGCGTTATCGTGGGGCAGTACATAACCCACCAGTTGCTGGCCGCTCGGCCCGTCCACCGCCAGCACCAGCGCTTCGCGCACGGCGGCCTGTTGCGCCAGACGTGCCTCGATTTCACCCAGCTCGATGCGGAAACCGCGAATCTTGACCTGATGGTCGATGCGGCCGACGTATTCGACGATGCCATCCTGGCGATAACGCGCCAGGTCGCCCGTGCGGTACAGGCGCTCGCCGCGGGCCGAGAACGGGTCGGGCACGAAACGCGTGGCGGTGAGATCGGCACGCTTGAGATAACCACGCGCCAGACCGGCCTGACCCACATACAGCTCGCCGATGGCGCCTTTGGGCACCGGGTTCAGGTCGGCATCGAGCAGGTACCACGACAGGTCCGGGATCGGCTCGCCGATGGGGCTTGCCGCATCACCGGCCAGGTCTTTAAGGCTGACTGGACGGTAAGTGACGTGCACCGTGGTCTCGGTGATGCCGTACATGTTGATCAGTTGCGGCTGCTGATCGCCGAAGCGCTCGAACCAAGGGCGCAGGCTGTGCACGTCGAGAGCTTCACCACCGAATACCACGTAGCGCAGGGCGGGTTTGGCTGCTGCATTGGCGGGGGCACAGGCCACCTGCATCAGCTGTTTGAACGCCGATGGCGTCTGGTTGAGCACGGTGACCCCCTGCTCGCACAGCAACTGGAAGAACTCTTCCGGTGCCCGGCTGGTGGCCTGCGGCACGATGACCAGCCTGCCGCCATACAGCAGCGC
>NZ_JASCPN010000143.1:0-615 GCF_029960155.1 Pseudomonas sp. PS01300
CGCAGCCCTTCAAGACGCATCAGCCTCGCCACACGATGACGACCACAATCCTCACCGACCTCGCGCAGATCGTCGTGGATTTTGCGATAGCCATAAACGCCGCCGCTCTCCAGCCAGGAATGCTTGATCAAACCCAGCAGTCGCTGGTCGTCTTTGGCGCGTACAGATTGCGGCTCAGACAGCCAGGCGTAATAGCCGCTGGGATGGACTTTCAGCGTCAGGCAAAGCCGTCGAATCGAATAGTCGCCCGCGCGCTGCTTGATAAAGGCGTACTTCAGCCGCACTCCTTGGCAAAGTACGCGGCGGCCTTTTTTAATATGTCTCGCTCTTCAGTGACGCGCTTGAGTTCCGCTCGCAGACGACGCAGCTCAGCGTGCTGATCATCATCCTGCTGCCGTTCTTCTTGAGGTTTGCTGTAGCGCTTTATCCAGGCATAGAGGCTATGCGTCGACACGCCGAGACGGGCCGCTACCTCAGCGACAGGCAGCTTCTTTTCGGTCACTTGATTGACTGCTTGGATTTTGAATTCTTCGGGGTAACGCGGGTTGCTCATGGCACCTCCTAATTGGCCTCAGTTTAAGGCAAAGAGGTGTCTACGAAACCCGGGGCGATTCA
>NZ_JASCPN010000144.1:0-557 GCF_029960155.1 Pseudomonas sp. PS01300
TGGTCGATCTTTTTTATATCGACCTTGATGCCGTCTACCGCATTGATTATCAGGTTTCCGTTGGCCACCATCTGCGTCTGGCGCAGCGTCTCATCCGTCTGCCCCTTGCCCTTGGCACTGGTCCACGCCAGGTCGCCCTTACTCTTTTCGTGACTCTCCTGATGCATGTCCTTGACGGCTTCGAACGTCACCGCACCGCCGCTTTCTATTGTGAGGTCGCGGCCTGACTCCAGGGCGGCGCCCTGGTACAACTGGTCACCGCCGCTCACCAGGGTCAGGTCACCCCCGCTGGTGACCACGCTGCCCACCGCCTTTACATCGGTGACTTCGTCACGCTGGGTCTTCTTGCTGCCCCAGCTGCCTTTCTTGTTCATGTCGTACAGCGAGTACTCGCTGTCGTTGGCGGCCAGTAGCTGCAGGGTATTGCCGGCGGAGATGTAGGCCTCGCCGCCCGCCGTGGCCTTGCTGGCAACCATCAGCAGGTTGTCGCCGGCCTCGATGCTGAGCGAGCCGCCGGCAGTCAGTTCGGCCGCCTGCTGGCGCACGCTGTCGTGCTG
>NZ_JASCPN010000145.1:0-545 GCF_029960155.1 Pseudomonas sp. PS01300
TCTCAGACAGGTTATCGACGCCGCCCTGGAAAGTACGGCGGTAAGCCAGCGGTCGTCTCACCCAATTTGCTGAAGCGCCAGTTCGATGTTGTGGAACCCAACAAGGTTTGGGTAACCGACATCACGTACATTCGTACGTATGAAGGCTGGTTGTATTTGGCGGTGGTACTAGATCTGTTTTCTCGGCAGGTCGTTGGCTGGTCAATGAAGTCGCAGATGACCAGTGATTTGGCTATTGATGCGTTGTTGATGGCGGTTTGGAGGCGTAAACCGAAGCAAGAGGTGATGGTTCATTCCGACCAAGGCAGCCAGTACAGCAGCTCCGATTGGCGCAGCTTTTTGAAGGCAAACAATTTGGTTGCCAGCATGAGTCGCCGAGGCAACTGTCATGACAACGCCGTGGCCGAGAGCTTTTTCCAGCTTCTGAAACGGGAACGGATCAAGCGAAAAATCTATACCACGCGGGAAGATGCTCGGAGTGATGTGTTCGATTACATCGAGATGTTCTACAACGTAAAACGCCGCCATGGTTTCAACAATCAGCT
>NZ_JASCPN010000146.1:0-472 GCF_029960155.1 Pseudomonas sp. PS01300
CCAGGCTCGACGCCTTCCAAGCCGTCTCCCGCTCCCCAAGCGCTTTCGCAACCTGCCCCAGCTTCCCTGCCTTGTTGATCACCGCAAAGCTCAGGGCGAACTCGGTCTCCCACTGCATTTCCACCCGCAGGGCAGCCTGTTCCTGGCCTTGCAGGCGCAAAACAAATGCCTGGACTTTCGCGTCCTGCTTGGCGCTCTCAAAGGCTTGTGCGACTTCGTACGGATTGCTGGCCTTCTGAATCAGTCCGTTGGTGATACGAGAACTGGTGCCACTAAAGTCCGTGACCAGCCCTTCACCCAAGCCGTAGATGTTTTTGGCTGACTCGGCCACTGCCGCCGCAATGCCTTGCCCTACGCCAATCCCACCACCCAGCAGATCGGTTTTGCCGTAATTGAGGTTGCGGTCGTAATAGGCGAGTTGTTCCCAGTTCTGAAGGAATCTGTCGTTGATCAGGTATTCCTGATTCACCTT
>NZ_JASCPN010000147.1:0-446 GCF_029960155.1 Pseudomonas sp. PS01300
GCCAGCGCCAGTTCCGCTTCTGCCTCCACCCCAAGCCGATGACTCTCCGATTCGGTCGGCGTAAACAGCGTATCTTTGGTGCTCTCAAACTGGTTCAGAAACTGACTGACCAATTGCAGCGCAGCAGGATCGACCTTTTCCCTCCCTTGACCATGCCGCGCGGTGGCTTCCAGCGCTTGAACCATCTGCTGTTCAGTTACGTTTTCAGCCCCTGGCGCGCAGTAACCGGGCATTTGCCTGCATGCATCGGCGATGCCTTTGGCGAAGCTTTCGGCATTCTTCCTGTGCAGGTCATGGTTGTAAATGGTTGCACTCTGAGCAACCTCGGAGCCTTTCTGAAGATCACCGTTGACGGCTGCGGCGGCAAGCACACCAGTCAATTGGGACAGCATCACATGAACGTTGGTGTCGCCACCGGATAACGTTGACAGCGTATCTGCCATGGC
>NZ_JASCPN010000148.1:0-426 GCF_029960155.1 Pseudomonas sp. PS01300
GACTTGCCGGATCGCTTTTTTACGACCGAGACACCATAGTCATTTTTCAGAACATCAACGACCGTTTCAAAGAACTGGGCCTTCTGGCTCATCAGCTCAAGCTGCTGCTCAAGCTCTTTGATTCGCTGCTCTGGAGTGAGCATTTTGGGGTCAGACATCGCGCAGCTCCTCTCGTCGCGGATCGAGGCCCCCTGGCTCCAATCCTGCCGACCGTGCTTACGCAACCATACCAGAACCGTCGACCGTCCCTGGATGCCATACCGCACCTGGGCCTGCTTGTAGGTCAGTTCGCCTTTTTCAATCTGATCAACCACCGCCAATTTAAAAGACAGTGAGTAATCACGCTGT
This sequence comes from Pseudomonas sp. PS01300, assembly GCF_029960155.1. Lineage (NCBI taxonomy): Bacteria > Pseudomonadati > Pseudomonadota > Gammaproteobacteria > Pseudomonadales > Pseudomonadaceae > Pseudomonas > Pseudomonas sp. PS01300. Next base: position 349 of record NZ_JASCPN010000148.1, read on the forward strand.
GTGCGCTTTACACCTTGCTCCATCTGACTCTCCGGAAATTCGGGATGGGAGGTGTAAACCTTATTCAGGACGGGACAC
>NZ_JASCPN010000149.1:0-423 GCF_029960155.1 Pseudomonas sp. PS01300
CATTTAGGCGAGAATGCTCGCCATAGAGAGGTGTCTGATGACCAAGCAACGTCGTACCTTTACGCCCGAGTTCAAACGCGAAGCTGCCAGCCTGGTGCTCGACCAAGGCTACAGCCACATCGAAGCAGCCCGTTCGCTCGGCTTGGTGGAGTCGGCCCTGCGTCGATGGGTCAACCAGCTCCAGCAAGAGCGAGGCGGTGTCACTCCGAGCAGCAAGGCGCTGACGCCCGAGCAGCAAAAAATCCAGGAATTAGAAGCCCGAATCAATCGGCTGGAACGGGAAAAATCGATCCTAAAAAAGGCCACCGCGCTCTTGATGGCCGAGGAACACGAGCGTTCGCGTTAATCGATCCGCTCCGCTCTGAAGAGCCTGTTGATCTGTTGTGCTCGGTATTTGAAGTCACCCGATCTTGCTACTACGCG
>NZ_JASCPN010000014.1:0-95340 GCF_029960155.1 Pseudomonas sp. PS01300
ACCTGGTAGAGACGGTCGACCCGCTGGGCAACAAGACCGAATTTGCCTACACCCCAAGCGGCCTGGTAAGTGCGATCAAGGACGCCAACGGCAACCAGAAGGCGCTGGCCTACAACGACGCCGGGCAGTTGCTCGAGTACACCGACTGCTCAGGCAAAGCCAGCCAGTGGGCCTACAACGACTTCGGCCAGTTGGTGCAGTTCGCCGACGCAGCGGGCAACTCGACCGCCTATGAGTACAAGGCCGGGCAACTGTCCAGGGTCACCCACCCCGACAACACCGAAGAGCGCTTCGAGCGTGATGCCGAAGGCCGTCTGCTGGCGTACCTCGACGCGCTCGACCGCTGCACCACCTGGACCTATTCCGGCGCCGGGCTTCTGGCCGAGCGCGTCGACGCCAACGAGCACACCCTGCGCTACCGCTGGGACAAGCTGGGCCGGCTGATTGGCCTGGAAAACGAAAACACCAGCCAGGCGAGCTTCGTGTACGACCCGGTCGGTCGCCTGTTGCAGGAGACCGGCTTCGATGGCCTGACCACCCGTTATCAATACGACCCGTACAGCGGTCGCCTGGCCTCGACCCAGGTCGGCCAGCGCCGCATAGACCTGCGTTTCGACCCCATGGGTCGGCTGGCCGAGCGTACCGCCAGCCTGGGTGATCAGTCCCAGACCGAGCGCTTTGCCTATGACGGCAACGGCAGGCTGATCCAGGCGATCAACGCGGCAAGCCAGCTGCAGTGGTTCCATGACGAGGCGGGCAATCTGACCCGCGAGCATCAGCATTACCTGGGGTTGCAGCAGCCGGTGGTGGCGGTGTGGACGCACGAGTACGACGTGCTGAACCAGCGCATCGCGACCGTACGCCCCGATGGCCATACGGTCAGCTGGCTGACCTACGGCAGCGGCCACCTGCTGGGCATGAAGCTCGACCAGCACGACATGCTCAGCTACGAGCGCGATGACCTGCACCGTGAAGTGGCGCGCCATCAGGGCAACAAGCTGATGCAGACCCAGGCCTGGGACCCGGCCGGACGGCTGCAGGAGCAACTGCTAGGCAGCCACGACGGCAAGTCCACGTTGCTCAAGCGTCAGTACCAGTACGATGGCGCCGGGCAACTCACCGACATTCACGACAGCCGACGTGGTCAGTTGGCCTACCAGTACGACCCTGTCGGTCGCCTGTTGCAGGCCAGCAGTCGCCTGGGGGTGGAGACATTCGCCTTCGACCCGGCGGGTAACCTGCTGGACGAGAAGACGCAGCAGCTCAACCGCCCGCTGGACCAGGCCCCGAAACGCAACAGGTTGATGGACAACCTGCTGCGTAAATACGCCGGCACGCACTACAGCTATGACGAGCGTGGCAACCTCGCCGAACGGCTGCACAACGGCGTGCGTGCGCAGTTCACCTGGGACCTGTTCGACCGGCTGCAGAGCTACAGCGACGACAAACTCAAGGTCGAGTACAGCTATGACGCCCTCGGCCGGCGATTGCACAAACACTCGGTTGCGCATTACTCGAACAAGCCGCAGGCCGGCACGGGCTGGAATCAACTTGAACGGGCCAAGCGCCAGCGTGAGCTGGACTGTGGCTTCACGCTGTTTGGCTGGGACGGCGACACACTGGCGTGGGAAAGCTCCCCGCCGCGTGATGAAGGCGATACGGGCCGTACGGTGCATTACCTGTATGAGCCGGGCAGCTTTGTGCCGGTGGCCCAGGCCCTGCGCAGGGGGCCGGTGCGGCTGCACAAGCAGCCGGACTGGAGCCAGCGCAGTTACGACTTCGACCAGGACCCGTTGTGGCAAACGCACATGCCGCCGCAGGCGTTTGATGCGATTGCGTGGTACCAGTGCGATCACCTGGGCACGCCAATGGAGCTGACCGACCACAATGGCGAGATGGCGTGGGCGGGGCAGTACAAGGCGTGGGGGGAGGTGCGTGAGGAGCGCTCGGGCTGGGCAAGGCAGGTTGGGCTAAGTAACCCAATACGGTTTCAGGGGCAGTATCACGACCGGGAGACTGGCCTGCACTACAACCGGTATCGGTACTATGATCCGGGGGTTGGGCGATTTGTTAGCAACGACCCGATTAGTTATTCGGGTGGATTAAATCTTTACCTGTATGCAGCAAACCCTGTCGAATGGACGGACCCACTCGGACTGGAGAAAGTTGTTGCTGCGAGAAGCCGTGCGCATGCGTTGAGGCTTGCACAGCAGCATGCTCAAGTTCCGAGGGTTGGTCGAGGAGGTAAGGAAATCACTACAGATATCCTTAGGGATGAGAGTAAAGGAAAAAATTATGCTTGCCTGTGCGCTAGAGGAAGTATGCTTGGGCGAAGAGGAAATGATACTTCGCTAGTTTTTGATCACCCAGATGGGCACCCTCACATGGTGGGGGAAGTATTTCCTGAGCATCATAATGGGCCGCACGTGCACGCAAGAAACAAAAAAGGCGAAACATTAGTGATTACTTATCCAGGGTGATTGGGAAAATGTTGGATATCTTGGTTCACAGGTCGAAATTCAAATATTTCAAGAAAGGAGGCAGTGATCTTATATCTTCTTTGCCAGCGAGTGATGAGGATGAGTTTGCTGCTGTTATGGCTCGTGGTACAAATGGGTTGTTGGGGTTTAACGTTAGTCCAGCGGCGCGAAGTATCCTGAAAGCGTTACTTTGCGAGTGCTATTGCCTTGATGCTCCTGACACTATTTTCCACCCAGGAGAACGGCGTGAGGGTGGAATGCCAGATTATTTTTTCAAAGATAAAGGTGGTGCGTTCAATGGTTTGTTGGTGGAGCATGAGCGTTATGTATTGAGTTTAAAAAAATATAATATCATTTCCCGGCATAAGCATATTGAAGTGCCTCTGCCTTCCATGCTGGCTGAGTTTATGAGGGATGGTGGTCGCCTCGAAAATGAACTATATAAACACTTGCTGTCTTCGTGCGAGTACTTTGGGATTTTACAGCACTCGGAAGAGCACGGGTGGGGGGCGTTTGATTTGATTTCCCATGATATAGATTATTTTCTTAACAGATTAGAACGCTTGGTGGGTGATCATGGGCGTCTAGTGTTTATCGAAAATATGCGGGATATGCCTTGTTGGTAGTGCGGTCAACGCAATATTGACCTGCGTGGCTGGCCGAACGTACGACTCACCTGACTGATTAGTCGCAGTCCGAGAGCTTGCCTACGATCGCACGGTCATGAAGCTCGACCATCACGAAATACTCAGCTACGAGTGCGATGACCTGCACCGTGAAGTGGTGCGCCATCAGGGCAACAGGCTGATGCAGACCCAGGCCTGGAACCCGGCCGGACGGTTAGCCCGATGCTGCCGGGCAACTGACCGATATCCACGATAGCCACAGTGACGACAAGCTCAAGGTCGAGTACAGCTATGACGCCCTCTGGCGGCGATTGCACAAACACTCGGTTGCGCATTATTCGAACAAGCCGCAGGCCGGCACGGGCTGGAATCAGCTTGAACGGGCCAAGCGCCAGCGTGAGCTGGACTGTGGCTTCACGCTGTTTGGCTGGGACGGCTACACACTGGCGTGGGAAAGCTCCCCGCCGCGTGATGAAGGCGATACGGGCCGCACGGTGCATTACCTGTATGAGCCGGGCAGCTTTGTGCCGGTGGCCCAAGCCCTGCGCAGGGGGCCGGTGCGGCTGCACAAGCAGCCGGACTGGAGCCAGCGCAGTTACGACTTCGACCAAGACCCGTTGTGGCACACGCACATGCAGCCGCAGGCGTTTGATGCGATTGCGTGGTACCAGTGCGATCACCTCGGCACGCCGATGGAGCTGACCGACCACAAGGGTGAGGTGGCGTGGGCGGGGCAGTACAAGGCGTGGGGGAGGTGCATGAGGAGCGGTCGGGCTGGGCAAGGCAGGTAGGGCTGAGTAACCCGCTACGGTTTCAGGGCCAGTATCACGACCGGGAGACTGGGCTGCATTACAACCGGTATCGGTACTATGATCCTGGGATTGGACGGTTTGTTAGCAAGGACCCGATTAGTTATTCGGGTGGGTTGACCCTGTACCAATACGCACTAAATCCGACGGATTGCGTTGATCCATTGGGTTTGGCGGGGCGAAAAGTAGCTAAACCTCGTATTGATCCTGGCAATCGAAAAGAAGGCTGGCAACATATTGATGAGCGGCATGTGAGTGGCACCCATCCAGGGGGCCATGGCGACCTGTTTCCTGAGGGGACAACGCAAGAACAAATTCAGACGGCATGTGAGTGTCTTGTGAAAAAGGGTAACGGAGTTTCTGATCCTAGTAGCAGAATGCAAATCTATGAGAAGCGCATAAAAATAAATGGTCGCACCGACCGGGTTCGTGGTGTATTCGACTCTCATGATGGAAATAGGACAATTACGGTTTCCCCTGTTAGAGGAGGCTAATAATTATGGAGTTCTACATTTCGAGATCCGAGGAGGACGGTGAGCCAGAAGGATTTGACATGGGGGATATGAGGCTTTCCTCTGGCGATCAAGGTATAGACTCCAAGGAAGATTCAAGACTTCGGATGATGATATATTTGTCAATTACTTCCTTAATTGATGGCTTGGTGGAATTGAAAAACACAAGGTCTTTTGAATTTATCGGAGTTGATTCATCTTTTGCGTTATTATTTAAGATTAAAGGAGAAGTGCTTTCTGTTTTTTATCAGGGGCGTTTTTTGCCGAAGCTAGTTATCGTGTTTTTTAGGGGTTATTGATCGTGAAGTCGATAGGTTCCTTGCTGAAGAAGGAATTTCTATTGTCGACTCGGTTTTTGATGATATGGAGGCTTCTAGGAAAAAAATCAAATCTTCAATCAATACTAAATAGAGCGTGTGGAAGTTCCCATTAGGAGTTGGCATTTTCTAAAAGAAATGCAGCCGCCAGGTGAGCAATCCTCAATGAATATGGCGATGTAATGAAGGAGAAGCATAAAGGGCCGAAAGGATAAATCATGACAAGTACATCACGCAAAGCAATACAATTTCTCATGATGTTATTGGGTTTTTTCTTCGCCAGTAAACATTGCAATACGAGACATGGCATTGCAATGAAGACGTCGGGAGAGAGGTGCTAATCAAGTTGTAGCGCAACGAGCATCCAATAGTTAGTCGGGCGGTTGCAGTAAACGAAAAAACACCGCGTGCAACGTTGAGATAGTTATGCCCTGATGTTGATCATAGAGTTAGTCAAGTTGCGGACTGATGGCCAGTAAACGACACACTATGGGGATGATACGTGGAAGCAGTACCGTGTGTCGGGAAAAGACCACGGAAATATTCCTAGGCCGAATATTAAATAAGCAAAAAAGAGTCCACGCCAGATGGTAGGGTTCTTATCCACCAGGGGCGTGTATTAGCACCTCTCCCACATGAGGTTCCAAAAGGTGAATGAGTCAAACCATTTCAAATCATATGATTATAAATCATTTGCGTTAGCGAATAATGATCATGTTGTGACGGGCGTTGATTGTTTGTGTTCAATTTATAAGTCGCACGAGCTTGCAGGCGATTTTATTCTTTGGTTCGCTAGACTTATATGGCCGGCGTTCAAAATGCTAGATGGCAAGGTTTTTGTTGTTGAGTTGTTTGATGCCGAGCTATACCAACAACATTTAGATGTGAAAAGCACGCCTGGTAAAACTCAGTTCTGGGTGAACCTGCTAGAGATAACGGGCGTATTCGACAAGCTTTCGTTTGATCAGGCCATGGAGGTTGCTGTAATAGTATCTGAAAGCTGGAACTCTAAGATTTTGAAAGAATTTGGTGCGGAGCATGCCTTGGCACGATATATATTGGATGAAGATACGGGGGAGATATTCGTTACCATAGGGCTTTCATCCGAAGAAAATAACGAGCCTCAAGTAGATTTCAGTCTAAAACCGCACTAGGCAGGCAGGGATGATTCTGCTCGCCCGTTATGTGTAATGAGGGCAAGTTACTTACTTGCGAGTGATGATGAAGATGCCACCTCTAGGCGTAGTCGGTAAAGTTGTCAGCGGTCACGATGCGGGGTTGTATGTTAAGGTGATTTTTGATTTGGGTGATACGGACGGTTATTATGTATTAACCTCAAATAAATATGATTTCAGCGTGGGGTTTGATGACTGGATTGAGTCGAAAGAGAGTTTGATAAAGTACTTTGCAGAGTCGGGTTGGGTTGTTGATTGGTTGGGCTAAGGCGTTTATTGGGGGGCGACTAGACTCTGTTAAAAGTGCATGCATACAGCATCTGGTGTTTTGAGTGCGCTGCAATACAGCACTTTTGAGGATTTGCAAAATATGTTGTCCGGCTGGAGCTACATCCTCACCGGCCTGATAAGAAGTAGGTAAAGTTATGTGTGAGAGTGAAGAAATAAATTTGAGGTCAGAGTTGTCTGCTGCATTGGTTTCAGAGGGGCTGAGTCCTAACGAAATCGAAGATAAAGAAAGAGTTACTTCTTTGATTGAAAAGAGATTCATCTCAGGAACCCCTAGGGCTTGGTGGTTATCACTGGTCAGTAAGCCGGAAGTGTATAGCTTTCCGGACAATTCTGGCTATCAAAACTTGCTTGAAATATTTCCCGCGGGTAATGATAAAGTTTGGTTTGTGGTGGATGATGACAACAAGGAAAAATTTGTATTTTTTATTCCATTGAATAAAGTTCAGGACATTATTGAAAGTTGTCGTTTTTTTGAGTATTACGTGGTCGATGAAAATATTTCTTGGATGTTGGCTGAGAATGATCATGGTGAGATCTTGGTTTGTAGAGGGGGGAGTTTATAGTTGAGGTGTATTTATATTTAGTGGTTGAGCTTAGGAAATTTCAATCTATTTAATGAGGTCGTAACGAGAAAAATACTCAAAGCGGCACATTCTGGATATTAGCTATTACGGCGGCCTGAACCTATATAGGTACGTCGTTAGCCCAGTCGGATGGATTGATCCTTTAGGCTTGGCCGCACACAGGGGACGTATTCAAGCACAAGGAAAAACCTTGAAGAGTCGGTGAGTTGGAACAAAGAAAATCCACTCACAGCAGAGGGCGCAAAGTTGAAAATCACAGAATTGAAAGACAAGCTAAGCAAAGAGGCATCTCAAAGTTAGGGAGGACACATTCAAACGAGCCGAAAAATTTATAGACAAAGCATGCCCATGCGGCGTTCAGGGAGACAGCAAAAAAAAATTTCTGGTTAAAGGCACTGCAAGCGAGATAGTCGAAACTACATTGCTGGATAGAAAATCCGACAACTCACAAAGTTTTTGTATTTTTGGCAGCACAGATATTCTTCGTAGAATTCATGAGAAGATGTCTGAGTGGATAAATAAACAGAAATAGGGCTAGTCGGGTGGAGCATGTCGAAGGTGAAATTTCAATGAGGGCCGTAGCTGAATAACCAGCAGGGATGAAGTGAACTTGAGCAGGACATGAACCATTCGCGCTCGCTAATAATGATCATGCCGTGACGGGCTTCGACTATTTGTGTTAAATCTACAAGGCGCATGAGTTTTCAGGTCAATTTTATGTTTGCCTCGATAGGCAGGATATTCTAGTTGCCGAGCTTAATTCTGAAAGCAGGGGGAAAAATTACGCATGTCTGTGCGCTAGAGGAAGTACGCTAGGACGGAAGGAAGAAGGCGCTAAGCCGCTAGTTTTTGATCACCCAGACGGGCACCCTCATATGGTAGGCGAAGGATTTCCTGCTCATCACGACGGGCCGCATGTGCACGCGAAAAACAAGAAAGGCGAAGTCATAGTATTTACTTATCCGGGGTAGCTGGGATGTTCGAAGTTTTGATTTGCAGATCGGAATTTAAGTATCTAAAAAAATACGCCAATGAGCGTATATCTTCACTACCGGCAAATGGTAATGATGAGCTTTCTGCTGTAATGGCGCGTGATCCGAATGGTAAGCTGGGGTTCGATGTGAATCAGGTAGCTGAAAGTATTTTAGATGAATTGTTAGGAGAGTGTTACTGCTTACGCGGCTCAGGCAGTGTTGATCATCCAGGAGTATTCCCCAAGGGAGGCATGCCGAATTTTTTCTTCAAAGATAAAGGTGGCGCATTTAGCAGTTTAGTTGCCTCGCATGAGCGCCATGTGCTAGCCATGAAAAAATACAGCATTCTTTCCCGCTATAGGCACACTGAAAAGCCAAAGCCTTCTGAGTTGTCACACTTCCTGCAAGATGACAGCCGGATTGAAGAACCATTGTATGAAAGTCTGCTATCTTCTTGCGCATATTTTGGGATTTCTCAATGTGCGCAAGAGCATGGCTGGGGGGCATTTTATTTGATCTCCCAAGACATGGATGGTTTCTTGACTAAGTTAGAAAACTTAGTAGGCGATGAAGGGCGCCTAGTGTTCATCGAAAATATGCGAGAAATGCCCTGTTGGTAGGGCGGCCATCGTTGTGATGAACTACTTTTTGACCCCATGGGACGGCTGGCCGGACGTACCGCCAGCCTGGGTGTCCAGCCGCAGACCGAGCGCTTTGCCTATGCCGGCAATAGCAAGCTGATCCAGGCGGTCAATGCGGCGAGCACGCTGGTGAGGTGCATGAGGAGTGGTCGGCTTGGGCGAAGCAGGTAGGACTGGGTAACCCGCTACGGTTTCAGGGGCAGTATCACAACCGTGAGACCTGGCTGCATTACAACCGGTATCGGTACTATGATCCGTGGTAGGGCGATTTAGTGGGCAGAGCCCGATTAGTTGTTCGCGTGGATTGAATATGCAATGCCGCGCCCCGGTGTTTTACATTAAAAATACGTATGCTGAGATTCAAATAGATGAAGTTACACGGGTTGTACGCAAAGATAATAAAAAAAGAAGCCTACAATGATCTGCGTTGCCTGACGGGCGCGTTCGACGATTTTGAAGAATTCCCCATCATTTCACGGGACAGCAGATTAAAAAAATTACAAAGGAAACTCGAGAAAAAAGACATCTCGGATTTTCTGTTGGGGCTTGCTGTTTTCGTATTGAATACCGTACGTGCACTCGCCCGCAGCAATCAAAGGCAGTTAGAGCTGACTGCCATCACCTTCACACGCTTCGATGCCAGCGGTGGCTCCACGTTGGTGCCCCAACTCTTCATATACCCAAGTACCGCAGCCAGCGCACTTCGCCAAACGCTTATCAAGAATCAACCTGAAACGGACTCAATGGAAATGACCAAGGTCAAGCAGCTGTTCACGACCTGCGGCTTCGTTGAGAGCTTCGTTTTTCTAGAGAGCAGGTTCTTTGACCACGCCTGCAACGAGGAACTTGTACGTATTTATGCCATCCCTCGACAGATGATGTAGCGCGTGCCTGAGGGGTAGGGGGTTCGATGCGCTTGCCGGCACTCCGCTGACACCTTGCCATCGAGCGCAAAGCCGCTAGAAGCCCCGCTTATGGGTTGGTCAATTCGCTATATATTTTTATGTATAGCGTTGTAACGTCCTGTGAACAACGCTAGCATTCCTGCCGTTTGGCCCTGCGCCATCCCGCTTTCCCCCTAAAGCAACCACCGGCTGATCACCTCCTGGGGAGGTCGTGACCAGAAAAACCGTCGGTCGCTATATAAAATAATACACAACGTCGCCCGGGCGCCGCCTACGTCAAGGCCGACACAGGAGCAGCAATGAAGCCGCTAACACCGCACGCCCTGATGGTTGCCGTCGCAGCCCTGGGCGCTGAATCCGCCCTCGCGGAGCAGAAAAACACCTTCACCCTCGGCGAAATCCAGATCTCCGCGCCCCAGGACGAAACCCTGTCCACCGGCGGCTCGGTCATCGACCTGAAGGACATCCGCCTGCACGACCGCGAAACCGTCGCCAGCGCGCTCACCCTGGCCTCCGGCGTCAACCTGGGCTATATCGGCGGTCGCGCCGAGCAGGTGGTGTTCGTGCGCGGCTTCGATCGTCTGCAGGTGCCGGTGTATATCGACGGCATCCCCACCTACGTGCCCTACGACGGCAACATCGACCTGGGCCGCTTCACCACCTACGACCTGTCGCGCATCCAGGTGGACAAGGGCTTTGCCTCGCTGCTGTATGGCCCCAACACCCTGGGCGGGGCGATCAACCTGGTTACCCGGCGCCCGGTGCAGGAATTCGAAGGCGAAGTGGGCGGGGGGCTTGAGCTGACCGATCACGGCAACGTGAACGCCTACCGCACCTACGCCAACGTGGGTTCCAACCAGGGCGCGTGGTGGATGCAGGGCGGGGTGTCGTATGTGGATTACGACTACACCTTGCTGCCCGACGACTTCAAACCCACCAACAACCAGCAAGGCACCGGCCGGCGCGAGAACAGCGACCACCGCGACACCAAGTTCAGCTTCAAGCTGGGCTTCACCCCCAACGAAACCGATGAATACGTGCTCGGCTACGTTCAGCAGGAGGGCAGCAAGGGCCAGCCCACCTATGCCGGCAAGCTGCCGCCGACCGGCCAGCGCGCACGCTGGTGGGAGTGGCCGCGCTCGGACAACACCAGCGTGTTCATCGCCACCAAAACCGGCTTTGGCGAGCACTTTCTGAAAACCCGTGTGTACCACGACACCTTCAAGAACTCGCTGGAAAGCTTCGCCTACCGCAACGGCGTGGTGGGTAACCTGCAGAAGGGCTTCCCGAGCAAGTACGACGACGAGAGCACCGGCTTCTCGGTGGAAGCCGACCTGGCCCTGACCGAAAACAACCGCCTGGGCATCGCCTACCACTTCAAGGATGACGTGCACCGCTCCCGCGATGGCGACAGCCCGCAAACCCACTTTCGCGACCAGACCCAGTCGATTGCCCTGGAAGACACCCTGCGCCTGAACGAGATTTTCAGCGTGGTGGGCGGCGTTTCCTACAACTACCGCAAGAGCCTGGATGCCGAAAACTACGGCACCACCGCCAGCTCGCCCAAGCAGGCCGTGCTGTACGACGAACCCACCGGCAGCAACGACGCGGTCAACGCGCAGCTCGGCCTGTTCGCCAACACCAACCCGCTGCTGGGCACCGATGACAACGGCCAACTGCGCCTCACCGTGGCGCGCAAAAGCCGCTTTGCGACCATCAAGGACCGCTACTCGACCCGCTTCGGTACGGTCATCCCCAGCCCGGACCTGAAGTCCGAACGCGCCACGCACTACGAGTTCGGCTACAGCGGCCAGGTTGCCCCGCAATGGCAGCTGGACGCGGCGCTGTTCGTGGCCAATATCGAAGACTCCATCCAGAAGGTCACCGTGCCCGCGCAGGACAACTGCGCCGCGCCCTGCGGCCAGTTCCAGAACATTGCCAAGGCGCGCAACCAGGGGGTGGAGCTGGGCATCAACGGCGACCTGGGCGAGTGGGAGCTGGCAGCCAACTACACCTTCCTCGACCGCGAGAACCGCAGCGACCGCGACCTGCACCCCACCGACACCCCGCGCCACAGCCTGTTCGGCTCGGCCTCGTGGAACCTCGACGCCTGGAAGCACACCGCCAGCGTGGAGGCGGCCTCGCGTCGCTACAACACCTCCGACGCCACCCAGATGGCACCGGGCTACGCGGTGTACAACCTCAAGACCGGCTACCGCTTCAGCAACGACGTGCTGATCGAGGGCGGCGTGCGCAACCTGTTCGACCGCCTGTACGAGTACAGCGAGGGCTACCCGGAAATGGGCCGTCAATATTTCGTGCAATTCAATGTGCCGCTGTAACCGCTGGCTGGCGGGCCTGCTGCTGGCGTTCAGCGGCCTGCTGAGCGCGGCCCCGCAAAGCGTGGTGGTGATGACCAGCTACCCCGAGGAGGTGATGACGCGGGTGGAGGATGGCTTTGCCCAGGCCCACCCGGAGTATCGCCTGCAGGTCCTCTGGCGCCAGGGCTTCGATGCCTTGCCCTACCTGCTGCAAGCCAGACAGGGCGGGGTGGATGTGTACTGGGCGCCGTCGCCGGGCAACTTCACCCGGCTGGCGAAGGCGGGCAGTTGGCAGCCGCTGGGTATCAGTCTGGAGGGCCTGCCGGCGCAGATCGGCGGCCTGGCGTTGCGTGATCAAAAAAACCTGTACCAGGCGACCGAGCTGGCAGGTTACGGCTTTGCCATCAACACCGCGTCGCTGGCCGAGCTGGGCGTGCCCACGCCCAAGGACTGGCCCGACCTGCTCGACGCTCGCTTGCGCGGGCGGGTGGCGCTGCCCGACCCGGGCCGGGTCGGGTTTGCCCCGGTGCTGCTGGATATCGTGCTGCGCGCCTATGGCTGGGAGCGCGGCTGGGCGCTGTGGAGCGAACTGGCCGGGCAGGCGCGGCTGGTCACGCGCGGCGGTACGCTGGTGAGTGACGAGGTCACCAGCGGGCGGGCAGCGGTTGGCTTGTCGATCGACTTCTTCGTCGCTTCGGCCAAGGCCAACGGCGAGCCGGTGGACTTCGTGTACCCGGCCCACGGTGGGCTCAACCCGGCATTCATCGCCATTACCGCAAGCACCCAGGCGCCGGCCGGTGCCCGGGCGTTCGCACGGTACGTGTTGTCCGACGCCGGGCAGGCGCTGCTGGCCGATGCCGACATTCGCAAGCTGCCGGTGCGCCCGAGCGTGTATGCGCAGCTGCCCGCGCAGTACCACGACCCGTTCGTTGCCGCAGGGCACGGCGCCTATGACTACGGCAACGGCAGCTCGCGCGAACGCCTGGCGCTGATCAGTTCGCTGTTCACCCAATGGCTGGGCCTGCCCCACGAGGCGCTGAACGAACTCTGGACGCGGCTGCACGCGGCCGAAGCGGCGGGGCATGACGTAGCCGCCATACGTCAGTTGTTGACCGCGCCGCCACTGACTGCCGGGCAAGCCGAGGCCAAGCCGTTGCTGGGCCTGTTCGCGGCACGTCAGGACAAGGGCATGGCCCACGAGCCGGCAACCGACCAGGATGCATTGGGCCGTACCGAGATCACCTGGCAGTTCCAGGCCGCGCTGCAGCGGGCAGAGGCGGCGCGGTTGCTGGAGGGGCTGGGTCAGTGACCGTTGTGCGCATCGCCGGGCTGTCGATCGGTTTGCTGGTGAGCGCGCTCGCCAGCGCCGATGTCACCCACACCGCGGTCAACCGTGAAGCCTACGCCCAGCCCTTCGCCGGGCTGGACGAAGGCCAGCTGGAGCGCTTCTTTCGAGGGCGCAGCCTGTTCCGGCAGGCGTGGGTGGTCGCACCGTCTCGCGATGAAGCGGTGGATGGGCTCGGGCCGTTGTACAACCGGGTGTCGTGCATCGCCTGCCACCCCAAGAACGGTCGTGGCCAGGCGCCGCAGCAGGGGGAGGCGATGCGCAGCCTGTTGCTGCGCCTGTCCGTGCCGGGCCGCGATGCCCACGGCGGGCCGAAGCCTCATCCTGTGTATGGCGACCAGCTCAACGACCAAGGTGTGCCCGGCGTGCCGGGGGAAGGGCGGGCCCATGTGTACTGGCAGGAACACGCGGTGCCGCTGGGCGATGGCGAAACCGTGATGCTGCGCACGCCGCGTGTCGAACTGCGCGAGCTGGCCTATGGGCCACTGGACGGGGTGTTGACCTCGGCGCGGGTGGGCTCGCCGGTATTCGGCCTCGGTTTGCTGGAGGCCATCGAGGCCAGCACGCTGCAGGCCATGGCGGCTGAAGCCAAGCCCGACGGCGTGACCGGGCGCGTCAATCAGGTGTGGAGTGTGGAGCGACAGCGTGCCGAGGCGGGCCGCTTTGGCCTCAAGGCCAACCAGCCCGACCTGCGCCAACAGATCGCCCACGCCATGCTGGGCGACCTGGGCATCACCTCCACGCTGGCTCCTGAGCAGAACTGCACCCCTGCCCAACAGGCCTGCGCGCAGGCGCCCCACGGCGGCGAGCCGGAGCTGGACGCGATGCAGCTTGGTGACCTGCATTTCTACCTCGCCCACCTGGCCGTGCCTGCGCGCCGGCAGCAGGCCGAGCCTGCGGTTGTGCAGGGTGAAAAACTGTTTGCCGCGATTGGCTGCACGGCCTGTCACCGGCCCGAACTGGTCACGGGCACACACCCGCTGTACCCGGCGCTGAGCCAGCAACGGATCGCGCCGTACACCGATTTGTTGTTGCACGACATGGGCGAGGGGTTGGCCGATGGCCGTGAGGACTTTCTCGCCAACGGCCGCGAGTGGCGCACCCCTGCGCTGTGGGGGCTTGGGCTGGGTGAGCGGATCAACCCCGGCAGTGGCTACCTGCACGACGGCCGAGCGCGCACGCTGGAGGAAGCCATCGTGTGGCATGGCGGTGAAGCGCAAGCGGCCCGGCAGCGCTATGTAACGCTGGGGGCGAAGGAACGGGCGGCGATTCGGGCGTTTCTTGAGTCGCTGTAGGGCGCTGGACCCAAGGCGATCATCTCTCAGTGACGGGAGCGCGATTCAGCGTGAGAAGGCCAGGGCATGAAGCCCTGGCCAATCGCAACCGTCACTTTTTCTTTTTCGCAGGTTTATCTGCCTTGTCCGACTTCTTGGCCTTCTCTGGCTTGCTGTCCGATTTTTTTGCAGATTTCTTGGGTTCGGCATCTTTTTTCTTGTCTTTCTTTTCTTTCTTTTCAGAGGCTTTGGAAAGAGCCGATGCCGCAGCTGATTTCTTTGCCGATGATGACTTCTTGTCTTTCAAATCCTTGCTGGCTTTTGAAGACCCGTCTTTGCTTTTCTTCTCGTCCTTAGCCACGTTGACCACCTCTGATAGCGCTTGCCGGTATTGGCACGTTGCCTGTGGGATCATCCACATGCTGATCATTAGGCGAGTTCGCCCAGAGGCGGTTCAAATTATTTGAGACGCTGGGCAGGGCCTTGGCGGATGTTGCGTCAGGTACCGGGGCTTGGCATGCCCGGCAAGCTGGGCCAAGCTTGCATGGGCCTGCAGCAGTTGCTCTACTACGGGCCTTTCATCGATAGCGCTGATGATTACTATCAAAGGGCCCGCCTGTCGGCGCGGTAAAACCCGCTTGTATAATCGCCTTCGATTTTTCCCCGCTTCCCGCGCCTGCTCAAGGCGTCATTTCCCCCATGGAACCCAGCACCATGCCAAGCGCAAGCCAGGCCCCTAGCGGCCTTCCCGAACACAATCAACAGAGCGTCAAACAGCAGTGGCTGGCGATTCTCTCGGTCGCGGTGGGCGCCTTTGCCCTGGTGACCAGCGAATTTCTGCCGGTGGGCGTACTCAACGATGTCGCCAGCGACCTGGGCATCAGTGCCGGTCGTGCCGGCCTGATGGTGACGCTGCCCGGCATCATGGCCGCACTCGCCGCGCCCTTGCTGTCGGTGGGCATCGGCGCGATGGACCGGCGCTACCTGCTGATCGGCCTGACCCTGATCATGATCATCGCCAATGCGGTGGTGGCCTACGCCACCGACTTCAGCCTGCTGCTGTTCGGCCGTGTGCTGCTGGGGGTGAGCATCGGCGGGTTCTGGGCCACGGCCATCGCCCTCAGCGGCCGCCTGGCCCCCAAGGGTGTGGGGGTAGCCCAGGCCACCTCGATCATCATGGTGGGTGTGACCCTGGCCACCGTGCTGGGCGTGCCCGTCGGCACCTGGCTCAGTGGCCTGATGGGCTGGCGCATGACCTTCCTGGTGACCGCGCTGGTGGGTGTACCGGTGCTGCTGGCCCAGGTGTTCCTGCTGCCGCGGCTCAACCCCGACAAGGCCATTCGCATCAGTGACCTGCCGGCACTGTTCATCAATCCGCAGGCCCGGGTCGGCCTGATTGCGGTGTTGCTGATCGGCCTGGCGCACTTTGCCGCGTACACCTATGTGGCACCGTTCTTCAAGCAAAGCGCCGGCTTCGATGGGCCGACCATTGGCTCGCTGCTGTTGCTGTATGGCGTGGCCGGGGTGCTGGGGAATGTCTTCGCCGGGTTTGCCGCCAACCGCAGCGTGCGTTACACGCTGATGCTGGTGGCGCTGATGATTGCCGTCAGCACGGCGCTGTTCCCTTACTTTGCCACCGGCATGACCGGTGCGGTGATGCTGATCGCGCTGTGGGGCTTTGCCTTCGGTGCCTTTCCGGCCTGCGCCAGCATCTGGATGTTCGTGGTGGCGCCCAAGGATGTCGAGCGCGGCATGCCGCTGTTCGTGGCTTTGTTTCAGGTGATCATCGCGCTGGGGTCGTTCTTTGGCGGGCGCATCGTCGACCAGATGGGCAGCTCGGTGCTGCTGAGCCTGGCCACGGCACTGGTGGGCTGCGGGTTTGTCACGGTGCTGGTGCTGGGGCGCAAGGTCAGCAACCGAATGGCGGTTCAGCCTTGCTAGCAGCCCGGCGCATGGGCTGACGTCAATCTTGAGGGGGCCGCGTGTGCGGCTCAACCCCTGCCAGCTCTGGATGCCCACCTGGCGTAAAAAGAGAGGCTCGACAAGTACCTGGGCCTAGCCGGGCACGCGTGCTTCAGTGAGGCCAAGTCGAAGGAAGCTCAATGCATCCTTGTAGAGTGGGTGCCATGCGTCGGATGGCTCGCTATGGAGTGGATGCCAGAAAAACCTGAACGCGTGCCCTCCGTCATCCTGGGTAAAGTGAACCCAGGTGTCGGGAAGCTCGTGGGTGACGTGACACTCATGAAATGCCCACACATGCCCGGTTACCTCAGCGCGCCACACGCCAAGATTTCGTCCCACCGTGCCATTAATTCCGGCTTCCTCGAACAGTTCTCGTACAGCAGCGTCTTCACTCGGCTCACCTGGCTCCACACTTCCCTTGACCAACTGCAGGCCCGCCAACGGATGCGCGAACGCCAGAATCTCCAACGTTTCGCGGCTGCGCAGCACCACCGGGCAAGCTTTATCCACTGCCATGTTGTTCTCCCCTTGGCTCATTGCTGTTGAGTGTTGAGCGCGTCGAAAGCTGAACGATGTCAGCTGCCTTCAACACTGCACGATCTTAAAGCATCCATCCGGCTCTGCCGGGTTTTTGCCTCCCTCCCAAGTTCAGGACAAACCAGGCAGCACACTGATGAACCCTGCCCACATGTTGCAGTTTGTTGCCGCAGCCAGATGCCTGGCCTTGAGGTTGACGCAAATCAAGCCGCCGCCTATAGCGTTCGGGAGACCATGGCGGCATGAAAGGAGCGGACCGACAGCAGGCCAACGCCTCGATCCGCATGCGCCACATTGCATAAGGAGCCCCACATGAGCCCGTTGAAGCACGTACTGGTTGCCACCGATTTGTCCACTTCTGCGCGCAACGCAGCAGAGCGGGCCGCACTCCTGAGCCAGGCGCAGCATGCCGCGCTGGACCTTCTCTACGTTGCCAACCCCGCGCCTTACGAGCGCCTCAAGCAGGTTGTGGTACCCGATGACAACCTGTTGAATCGCGTGCTGGAAAGTGCCGGCGAAAACCTGCGTGCAGTGGCTGCCATGCTGTTCCACCGCTACGCCATCTCCGCTGGCACACAGGTCGCGCCCGGTTCGGTGGCTACCGAAATCACCCGTGTGGTGCAAGACAAACACACCAACCTGCTGGTATGCGGGGCCAAGGGGCAGAACCTGGCGCGCCGCCTGCTGGGCTCCACCGTGCAGCGCATGCTGAGCCGCATGCACTGCCCGATGCTGGTGGTCAAACAGGCCCCGCGCGAGGCGTACCGCCGCGTGCTGGTGCCGGTTGATTTTTCACCTTCGTCGCTGCGTGCCATCGAGCTGGCAAAAGCCGTGGCCCCGCAGGCCGAAATCATTCTGATGCACGCGTTCGAAGCGCCCTTCGAGGGCAGCATGCGCTTTGCCTACATCGACCAGGACACCCTCACGCACTACCGCAACGCCATCAAGAAGGATGCCGTGGAGCAACTTGCGGCCCTGAGCGAAGCCGCCGGCCTGCCCAATGCTCGGCAGATCATTGCACACGGCGACGCAGCCTGGCGGATCGTGGAAACCGAGCAGGAGCTGGACTGCGACCTGATCGTGGTCGGCAAGCAGGGCGAAAGCGCGCTGGAAGAGCTGCTGGTGGGCAGCGTCACCAAGCACGTGCTGAGCGAATCGCAGTGCGATGTGTTGGTGTCGATCTAGGGGCTGTAGGTAGGGCAGGGGGCCGGAAACGCTTGGCACAGCACACGCGATAACGTTTCTGTCGCAAGCGCCGTGCGGCGTTGGTGGCATCCGCAAGGCCCATGTTGCGGATGATGGCGTAATGGTATTGTTGGCTACCGTTACGCCATTCATCAATCGGCACAGAAGAAGTGCTTCATGATCGACACCGCACAGATGGCCCTGATTCTTGATGCGCTGCCCGACCCTGCCTTCATTCTGTCGCGCAGTGGCAAGTACGTTGCGGTGTTTGGTGGCCGCGACGCGCGTTATTACCACGATGGGTCCGGCCTGATCGGCCTGTATATTTCAGACCTGATCAATGCCGACAAGGCGAACTGGTTTCTGGAGCAGATTGCCCGGGCACTGGCCACGGGAAACCTGCTGGTCGCCGAGTACGAGCTGAGCAACAGGGACGTGAAGGGCCTGCCCGATGAGGGCCCCAAGGACCCCATCTGGTTCGAAGGGCGCATCCAGGCCCTGAACTTCAGGGTGGACGAAGAGGAGGTCGTGCTGTGGGTCGCCAGCAATATCTCCGAACGGCACACACTGGAAGTCAGGCTCAGGGAACTGAGCGATACCGACCAGCTCACCGGTCTGTTCAACCGCAGAAAGCTCGAACATGACCTGAAACTGCACCACGAGTCCCTGACACGCTATCGCGTGCCGACGTCGGTGTTCCTGTTCGATCTGGACAACCTCAAGAAAATCAATGATACCCAGGGGCATCACGCCGGTGATCAGATCATCCAGGCGGTGGCCGAGATATGTCGTTGCGCGCTGCGCGCAACGGATTTCGCCTGCCGCCTGGGTGGCGACGAGTTTGTGGTGGGCCTGCCCAATACCGAGCGCGAGCAGGCGCTGCAGCTTGCCGAGCGTCTGCATGAGCGCTTTCGCAAAGAGCTGAGCCACTATTGGGCAGGCGACACGGTGGTCACCGTGAGCATTGGCGCAACGGCCATGCTGCCCGAGGACCACGCTTACGAGGACACCTTGAAACGGGCCGATCGTGCCCTGTACGTGGCCAAGAGCATGGGCAAGGACCGGATTGTGTGGCTCTGACGCCAGGGTATGGCCAATGTCAGAAAACCCTTGACCTTCCAAACGTGGCAAGTCGGATAAGTACGCGAACGTTGCTTTGCCCCCGCAAAGCAGGTCGACACTCGTGCGAAAGGCCATGTGATGAACGTCAAACGCGTAACCCTTTTCACTGCGGCGCTAAGCGTCGCGCTCACCAGCGTCGGGTGCAAGGAGACGGCACCCGCGACTGAACCCGCCAAGCCTCCCAGTGTTCCGGTAGCCGAGGTGATCGTGCGCCCGGTAATGCCCCATGCCGAATTCACCGGGTCGTTGACCGCGATCAAGCGGGTCGAACTGCGCCCGCGGGTGGCCGGCTACATTCAGGCGGTGAGCGTGCCCGAGGGCCGCATGGTAGAGAAGGGCAGCCAGCTCTTTGTCATCGATCCGCGGCCCTTCCAGGCCGCGCTCGACGCCGCCACTGCACGCCTGCAGGAGGCCCGTGCGGCGTGGCTGCTGGCCCAGGCAGACCATGCCCGAGCCCGGCAACTGTATGCGCAAAAGGTCGTTGCGCGGGACCGGCTCGACAGCGCGATTGCGGCGCTCGATGCGGGCCAGGCCCAGGTCGATGCCGCAAAGGCCGCGCTGGACGCTGCAAAGCTCGACCTGAGCTTCACGCGGGTCACCGCACCGATCAGTGGGCGTGTAGGGCAAACCCTGGTCACCGAAGGCAACTACGTCACCAATGGGGTGACGCCACTGACCACCATCGTCTCTGTCGACCCCCTGCATGTGTACTTCGATGTGGACGAGCGCACGTACCTGCGCTCGCTCGCATCAAGCCGGCCTGGCGCGGGCGCGCAGGCGGCGAAGGTGAGTGTGGCGCTGGCCACCGACAAGCAGTACGCGCGGCCCGGCCGCGTCGATTTTCTGGCCAACGTCGCCGATCGCAACACCGGCACGCTGCGTGTTCGCGCGGTGGTCGACAACCCCGACGGGCAGCTGACGCCCGGTTTGTTTGCCAAGGTGAAGCTTGAGACCGGCACGCCACAGGCCAGGGTGCTGATCTCGGACCAATCGATTTCGACCGACCAGGGCAGCCGCTACGTACTGGTAGTGGGCAAGGACGACAAGACCCAGTACCGCCCGGTCGAACTCGGCCCGATGGTGGAGGGCCTGCGCGTGATCGAAAAAGGCCTGCAGCCCGGCGAGCGCATCGTGGTCAAGGGCCTGGTGCGCCCAGACATGCAGGTTACGCCGCAGCCCGCCTCGATCGAGGGTTCGCCCGTCACGGCGCAGCAAACCCTGGGGGCGGCGCAATGACATTCCCGCGCTTCTTCATCGATCGTCCCATTTTTGCCATCGTCCTCTCGATACTGATGATGATTGCCGGCATCGTCGCCTTCTTCCAGCTGCCGCTGAGCGAGTACCCGGCGGTCACGCCGCCGACCGTGCAGGTGACGGCGTCCTATCCGGGGGCCAACCCCCAGGTAATCGCACAGACCGTGGCCGCGCCACTGGAGCAGGCGATTACCGGGGTCGAGGGCATGCTGTACATGGCGTCGCAGTCTGCCACCGATGGCCGGATGGTACTGACCATCACTTTCGCCCAGGGCACCAATGCCGATATTGCCCAGATCCAGGTGCAGAACCGCGTTTCGCGGGTTCTGCCGCGCCTGCCGGCAGAGGTGCAGCACCAGGGCGTGGTCACCCAGAAGACCTCGCCGGACATGCTGATGGTGGTTCACCTGCTGTCTCCCGACAAACGCTACGACCCGCTCTACATGTCCAACTACGCCTACCTTCAGGTGCGCGATGAACTGTCGCGCCTGCCCGGCATCAGCGATGTGCTGGTGTGGGGCGCCGGGGAGTACAGCATGCGGCTGTGGCTCGACCCGGACCTGATCGCCGCGCGCGGGCTCACCGCAGGCGAGGTGATCGAAGCGGTGCGCGAGCAGAACGTGCAGGTGGCGGCGGGATCGGTCGGCCAGGCGCCCAACGCCACCGCCGCGTTCCAGGTAACCGTGAACACCCTGGGGCGGCTGACCGATGAGCAGCAGTTTGGCGACATCATCATTCGCACCGGCGACGACGGTCAGGTCACGCGCCTGCGCGATGTGGCCCGTATCGAGATGGGCGCCGACTCTTACGCACTACGCAGCCTGCTCGATGGCGAACCGGCCGTTGCGCTGCAGATCATCCAGAGCCCGGGCGCCAATGCCCTGGACGTTGCCCAGGCGGTGCGCGAAACCATGCAGCGGCTGGAGGCGAACTTCCCGGCGGGGCTCACCTCGCGCATTGCCTATGACCCCACGGTGTTCGTGCAGGCCTCGCTGGAGTCGGTGGCCATCACCTTGCTGGAGGCGATCATGCTGGTGGTGATCGTGGTGGTGCTGTTTCTGCACAACTGGCGCGCGTCGCTCATCCCGCTGATGGCGGTGCCGGTGTCGCTGGTGGGCACCTTTGCGGTCATGCACCTGATGGGCTTTTCGCTCAACACCCTGTCGTTGTTCGGCCTGGTGCTGTCGATCGGGATCGTGGTGGACGATGCCATCGTGGTGGTGGAGAACGTCGAGCGTCATATCGAGAACGGCGAGGCGTCGGCCCAGGCCGCCAGGCTTGCCATGGACGAGGTGACCGGGCCCATCATCGCGATCACCTCGGTGCTGGCTGCGGTGTTCATCCCCACGGCGTTCCTCAGCGGCCTGCAGGGCGAGTTCTATCGCCAGTTCGCACTCACCATTGCCATCTCGACGATTCTGTCGGCGGTCAATTCGCTGACCCTCAGCCCCGCACTCGCCGGGTTGCTGCTGCAGCCACGCCAGCACGGCAACACCCCCGACCCCCGCAGCCTGCGCGGGCGTGCCCGGCGGTTGCTCGGCACCCTTGGCCGGCCGTTCCAGCGTGCACCGCAGGCCTATGGCAACACGGTGCGCAAGGTGGCCAGGCTCAGCGGCCTGGTGCTTGTGGTGTACGTCGGCCTGCTGGGGTTGACCGCGTTCGGCTTCAATGCCGTGCCACCGGGCTTTGTACCGATGCAGGACAAGTACTACCTGGTGGCTATCGCCCAGTTGCCCAACGCGTCGTCGCTGGACCGCACCGAAGCGGTGGCCAGGCAGATGTCGCAATTGGCCCTGGCCGAGCCGGGCGTCGAAAGCGTGGTGGCGTTCCCGGGGCTTTCGATCAACGGTTTCGTCAATGTGCCCAACGCCGCGGTGATGTTCATCATGCTCGACCCGTTCAAGGAGCGTGCCTCGCCGGACCTGGCTGCAACCGCCATTGCCGGGCGCCTGCAGGCCAGGTTCGCGGGTATTCCCGATGGTTTTCTTGGGGTGTTCCCGCCACCCCCGGTGCCCGGCCTGGGTGCCACCGGCGGCTTCAAGATGCAGGTCGAGGACCGCAGCGGCGCGGGGCTTGAGGCCCTGGTGCAGCACACCCGCATCCTGATGATGAAGGCCACCGAGTCGGGGCAGTTGGCCGGGCTGATGACCAGCCTCGATATCAATGCACCGCAGCTCGACGTGGTCATCGACCGGGCCCAGGTCAAGAGCCAGGGCGTGCGCCTGACCGATGTGTTCGAGGCACTGCAGGTGTACCTGGGCTCGC
Organism: Pseudomonas sp. PS01300; assembly: GCF_029960155.1. Lineage (NCBI taxonomy): Bacteria > Pseudomonadati > Pseudomonadota > Gammaproteobacteria > Pseudomonadales > Pseudomonadaceae > Pseudomonas > Pseudomonas sp. PS01300. The sequence continues at coordinate 22,580 of NZ_JASCPN010000014.1, forward strand.
TGTACGTCAACGACTTCAACCGCTTTGGCCGCACCTACAAGGTCACTGCGCAGGCCGACACGGACCACCGCATGCAGGCCGAAGCCATCGGCCGCCTGCAGGTGCGCAATGCGGCCGGGGCCATGCTGCCGTTGTCGGCGTTTGTCAGCGTTACGCCAAGCTCCGGCCCGGACCGGGTGATTCACTACAACGGCTACCCCTCGGCGGACATTTCGGGGGGCGCGATGCCGGGCGTGAGTTCGGGGCAGGCGGTTGCGCTGATGGAGCGTCTGGCTGGGGAAATGCTGCCTGAAGGCATGACCTTCGAATGGACCGACCTGACCTACCAGCAGAAGCTGGCCGGCGATTCGGCGCTGTTCATCTTCCCGCTGTGTGTGTTGCTGGCCTACCTGATTCTGGCGGCGCAGTACAACAGCTGGCTGCTGCCCCTGGCGGTGCTGCTGATTGTGCCGATGTGCCTGTTGAGCGCGATCATCGGGGTGTGGCTGATGGAGGGCGACAACAACGTGTTCGTGCAGATCGGGCTGATCGTGCTTGTGGGCCTGGCCGCCAAGAACGCGATCCTCATCGTCGAGTTCGCCCGTACCCTGGAAGCGCGGGGGGCGAGTGTGCTGGAGGCGGTTGTGGAGGCATGCCGGTTGCGCCTGCGCCCGATCGTGATGACGTCCCTGGCCTTCGTCGCTGGCGTCGTGCCGCTGGTGCTTGCCAGCGGCGCAGGTGCCGAGATGCGCCAGGCCATGGGGGTGGCGGTGTTTGCCGGCATGCTCGGGGTGACGCTGTTCGGCCTGTTCCTGACCCCGGTTTTCTATGTGGTGATCCGTGGCCTGGCGGCCCGCTTCGAGCGGCACACGCCCACAGCCCAGCCTGCCCTGGAGGAGCGCCGTTCATGAGCCTTTGCTATCGAGCTGTTCTGGCGCCCCTGGCCACCCTCATGCTGCTGGCCGGGTGTGCTGCAGTGGGCCCCGACTACGTTGCGCCGTCGCTGCCGGCAACGCAGCTTCCCGCACGCTTCGATGAGCTGCCTGCCGGGCTTGGCCCCGGCAGCGTCGAGGCCCGGTGGTGGGGTGCCTTTGACGAGCCCGCATTGACCGGGCTGGTGCAGCGGGCGCTTGCCGCCAACCATGACATCGCGATTGCTGCCGTGCGGCTCGAAGAAGCCAGGGCGATGTTGCGCGAAAGCCGCCAGGGTTTCCTTCCGCGTGGCGGCCCTGCGCTCAGCTACGAGAACCGCCGCTGGAGCGAAGTGCAGACACCGGCTGGCCAGTCGCGGCAGAACGAAACCTATCGGGGGGCGGTCGATGCGTCCTGGGAAATCGACCTGTTCGGCCGCGTGCGCCGCTCGGTGGAGGCCGCACGCGCCCAGGCCGGTTCGCGCGAGGCGTTGCTGCGCGGGGTGCAGGCGAGTGTGGCGGCCGAGGTGGCGGCCACCTGGTTCGAGCTGCGGGGCATCGAGGCCGAGTTGGCGGTTGCGGCCGATACCCGCCAAAGCCAGCGCGACAGCCTGAGCATGGTCGAACGCCAGGTGAACGCCGGGGCGGCCACCGAGTTCGACCGGCTGCGGGCCGAAGCCCTGTTGCGCTCGGTCGAGGTGAGCGTGCCCGAGCTGGAGCGTCGGCGTGATGCCTCGGTCAACGCCCTGGCGATCCTGCTGGGCGAGCCGCCGCAGCGGTTCACACCACCGGCCGCCGAGCCTGGGGATCAGGCGCTGGCCCTGCGCACGATCGCCGTCGGTGAGCCCACCGCGTTGCTCTGGAGGCGCTCCGACATTGCCGCGGCAGAACGCGCCCTTGCGGCCGCCACGGCGCAAATCGGGGTCGAGACGGCGGGCCTCTATCCTGAGGTGCAGGTGCAGGGCTCCATCGGTGTGGTCACCGGAAGCCTCGACGGGATGAGTGGCGCGGGCGCGTTGTCGAGCTTTATCGGCCCGATGATTCGCTGGTCGCTGCTGGACACCGGGCGTGTACGTGCCCGGATTGCCGCCAGCGAGGCACGCGCCAGGGAGGCGTTGATCGTTTACGACCAGACGGTATTGCGCGCGTTGCAGGAAACCGATGATGCCTTCAAGGCCCACGGGGCTGCGAGCAGTACCCTGAGGCTGCGATTGCTCGAATCGGCGGCCAACGGCGAGGCGGCGCGGCTTGCCCGGGCGCGGTTCTCGGAGGGCGAGGGCGTCTACCTGGATGTGCTTGAGGCAGAGCGCGCCGATTACGCCAGCCGACGCGCCCTGACCGCCGCACGTACCCGACAACGCCTGGCGGTTGTGGGCATCTACAAGGCGCTGGGTGGTGGCTGGGAAGTCTGCGCGCAGGCCCGGCAGCCGTGCGACGGCGCCTCTCTCTAGCCTTCCATCAGGCAAAAATAATCCCCGAAACCGGGGATTATTTTCATACGGCTTCCACCAGCGTGTTACTGCTGTTCAGTAGCGTCGGGCAACGCATAGGCAATGATGTAGTCGCCCACATCAGGCGAATGGCTCATGCCGCCCGCCGAGATCACCACATACTGCTTGCCGGTCGCCGGCGACTGGTAGATCAGCGGCGCTGCCACTGCACCTACCGGCAGGCGGGCTTTCCACACCTCCTTGCCGGTGGCCGAGTCCAGGGCCCGCAGGTAGTAGTCCTGGGTGCCGGCAAAGAACACTAGCCCCGAGGCGGTCGAGGTAGGGCCGCCCAGCGTCGGCATGCCCAGCGGGATCGGCAGGTGGGTCTTGAGGCCCAGGGGGCCGGTGTCCTGCACGGTGCCCAGCGGTACCTGCCACACCAGTTTCTGGGTGTTCAGGTCGATGGCGCTCATGCTGCCGAACGGCGGGGTGTTGCACGGCACGCCCAGGGGGGATTGCAGGATGTCGATTTTTACCCCGCCATAGATGCCCGCCACTTGTGGGCGAATCGTGCCCATGAAGCCCGGCACCTCATCGGTGGAAACCTTGAACTTGCTGGTGTTTTCCTTGGTGACCAGCGCCATGCGCAGCGGTACGCGCATGTCGTTGACGAACATCATGCCGGTGTTTTCGTCGATGGAGATGCCACCCCAGTTCATGCCACCCAGCAGGCCCGGCCATTCGATGTAGGGCTTTTCGGTCGGCGGGGTGAAGGGGCCCACATACACCGAGTCCTTGAACATGATGCGGCAGTACAGCTGGTCGAAGGTGCTCACGCCCCACATGGACTTCTCGGTCAGGGGCTCGGCACCAATCACCGGCATGCCCACCGAGTGCGGTTGGGTCGGTGCCAGGTGTTCGCCTTCGGCGGCGGGGGATGTGGGTACGGGCAGCTCCTGAACTTCAGTCACCGGCTGGCCGGTGCGGCGGTCCAGCACGAAGATGTTGCCGGTCTTGGTGGTCTGGATCAGCACCGGGGTCTTTTCGCCCTGGGCGTTCTTGATGTCGTACAGCACCGGTTGCGAGGGCAGGTCGTAGTCCCACACATCGTGGTGCACGGTCTGGTACACCCACTTGGCCTTGCCGGTCGAGGCATCGACGGCCACCACGGCCGAGCCGTACTTTTCCTTGGCCTGGTTGCGGTCGCCACCCCAGTAGTCGGGCGGGCCGTTGCCGGTGGGCAGGTACACCAGGTTCAGTGCCTTGTCGTAGGTGGGCACGGTCCACACGTTGGGGGTTTCCAGGGTGAACTGGTGGTCGCTGGCGGTTGCGTCCTGGCCTTCAGGCGCACCGATGTCCCAGGCCCACACCAGCGCACCGGTCAGCACGTCGAAGGCACGCACGGCGCCCGACGGCTCCTTGGCGACGATGTCGCGCACCCAGCCGCCGACCACGGTGAGGTGGCCCATTACCACGGGCAGGGAGGTGGGGTGGTAGCGCTTGCTGTTCTCGGTGGGGCCCATGCCTTTTTTCAGGTCGACATAACCGTTGTCGCCAAAGCTCGGGCACAGGGTGCCGGTGTGTGCGTCCAGGGCAAACAGGCGGGCGTCGACCGACGACACCAGGATGCGCTGGCGGCACTGCTGCTCGCCATACGAGGCCTTGACCTCGGCGCTCAGGCTGTCGTCCTTGTCGATGTCGTGGTAGCCCACGCCGCGGCACGTCACGTGCTCGGCGCTGCGCGCGTGCGGGTCGAACTTCCAGATCGGCTTGCCCGTGTCGGCGTCGAGGGCGGTGATCAGGTTTTCTGGCGTGCATGAATACAGCACGTTGCCGATCTGCAGCGGGGTGTTCTCGTCCACGCCGGCACCGGCGCCCGTGGTTCTGCGGCCGGTGCGGTAGATCCAGGCCACTTGCAGGTCCTTGACGTTCGCCGGGGTGATCTGGCTGAACGGCGCAAAGCGCGTGCCCGAGGCGTTGCGGCCGAAGAACTCCCAGTTTTCCGGCGCGGCGGGGGCTTCGGTTGGCGCAGGCTTGGCGGTAGAGGCGAGCGGGGTGGAGATTGCACCGTGCGGGTAGAACGCCGCCACGAAGGTCGCGATCAGCCCCGCGAACACCGCAAAGCCGAAGCGGTTGGCCAGGCGTCGGGTGCTTGCCGAGGTGCCGGGCAAGGCTGCGCCGACCCACAGGCTGAGGGTCAGGATGATTGCCGGTACCACCAGGCGTGGCAGCAGCTCCCAGTAGCTGAACTGGCCGACTTCGTAGAATGCCCACACACAGGTTGCCAGGGCGATGGCTACCGAAAGGGCGATGCTGGCGCTTTTGCGCAGGAACATCAGCGCTGCCAGCAGCAGGTATGCAACGCCTGCGATCAGGTAGTACGGCGAGCCATCGAGTGCTACCAGTTTGAAGCCGCCGTAGATCATCGCCAGCGATACGAGCAGCACCAGCAGGGCAAACAGCACCCTTGCGGTGGTGCCGAGTGCAAACTTCCGAGTTTGCGGTTGATGGTCATCCGTCATTTTTTTCATACGTTCCGTTAGTCAATGGAAAGTGCACGCAGGCTCTGCGCAGGGGTCAAGGCATTCAGTCGGCAGCGGTAAAGGTCGAACCCGTGGGGTGTGGCGATCAGCGCGCAAGGGCGTGCGCGATCATTCGATACGGGGGGCGCCGAAGGCTCTGGGAAAGGGTGTTGGCGTTGGGGTGGCCTTTGCGGAGTCGGCGCGGTAGGGCTGCCTGAAAACGGTGGCCAGTTTAGGCGGGCGAGGCGGGGCGGATAAATGCTCAAGGTCGAAAAGCATTGTTGGGGAAACAGTAACAATGGGGACGGTCGGTAGGCCGCGTGTGCGGCCCGCGGAACGAAAGGGAGGCAGCTGTACGCGGGTTAGCAGACCAGAGATCAAGGACCCCGGCGCGCATGAATGCGCCCCGCGTACAGTCGCCATGACACCCGACGACAAAGGGTGACGGCCGTAAGCAGGATGGTAGACCGGGACTCCAGGAACCCAGCGCGCACGAATGCGCCCTGCGTACAGCCGTCATAAAACGAAACAGCGGGTGCAAAAAGGTGTCAGCTGAGACGGATGGACGCTTGCACGTCCTAAGGTACTCGGGCTAGCAAACCTGGTTGCTGGATTTACAGCGGCCCAGAAAGGGTAACGGGGCTTGGGTGAGCATTCAAGGTTTTGAATGGGGGGAAGTGGGGGCTTCCATCTCGGCGTTGGTGCACCCGCTGTCCCGACCTATGCTGCGTTCAAGATCAATGGCTTAGGGCGTAAAGAGTGCAATGCGTTTGAATATCGGTGTGAGCCTTCGACCTGATTCTTATAACGAAAGGATGCAGCTATAGCTCGGTAGCCCACCTTTGCAACAGGCCGCCACAACCCAAAGCAGGCATACTAGCTTCTGGATCAGTAGGTAGCCCCCGCCAGTCCTAAAATCGAGACGGCGGTTCATTTCCAGCTTTGATCTGTGAAAAGACATGGTCTGGATCTGCCTGGCACCAATATCTGAACAGAAGGCGAGGTTCGGTATCCCCAAAATACTGACTCAGGAGGCTCTCGGCGGGGATTAACAATTTAGTTTCTGGCCATTGCTGAGCTAAAACACCTATGTGTTTGCCAGACGAACAAATAATCCACGTCGCCTTGCCTCCACTGATGTCAGGCAGGTAACCCATACCTTGGATCGCTTCGAACAAAGCGCGCAGTGTTACTGCAGGATCAAGCCTGATTGATGTCCTGTGACTTTCCAGATCATCCCCTGCATGCACGCTATCCCGATCAATTTGAATGACCAACATGAATGTTCCTTTTTAGCGTTGTGAGATTACTAGAATGCCAGCGTAGGAATGCCAGCTATCTGTCTACAGTCCGCTTATGGCCAATTGCTGCCGTTAACCACCGGCAGCCTTGGGTCCGTTAGCGACGGCCGAAACCGTGTTTGCCCAGTAATCTCGAATCGCACTCGCCGCAGCTATTTCTCCAGCATCACCGTGGCTGCTGATGACCCTCTATGAAGGACGGGCAGTTGTTTGTTCTTCTGCACCTTCAACTGCTGAACAGCCCGACAACCCCTCCAACTGCACATACTCAATGCGGTGCCGTCCGTTGTTTTTAGCCGCATAGAGCTGCTGGTCCACGGCTTTGATGAAGTCTGTAGGCCTGTCCCGTTCGCCTGGCACCACCGAGCCTGCGCCTATGCTGACAGTCAGGCGGTGGTCATGTGGCGATAGCGCATGCACGATGGACTGCTTGTGGATCAACCGCTGGCAGCGCTCAGCCACTTTACGCGCCACCTCGGCATCGGCTTCGGGCAGCAGCACGATAAATTCTTCGCCACCATAGCGAGCCACAAGGTCGCGTGGGCCATCCAACGCCAAACTCAGCGTCTGGGCAATCGCTATCAAACATTTGTCGCCTTGAATATGGCCGTACAAGTCGTTGTACTGCTTGAAAAAATCGACGTCCAGCAACAGCAGCGACAATGGCCGGCGCTCGCGGCGCGCACGTTCCCACTCCAACTCGAAACAGCTGTCGAAGCGACGACGGTTGGCGATATTCGTCAGGCCGTCCTTGAACGAGAGCACCTCCAGCTCTTTCTGCAAACTCAGCAACTGGTCTTCGGTCTTCTTGCGTTCGCTGATGTCGAACATGAAGCCGATCAGTGCTTCGACTTCGCCCCTGTCATTGCGCACCACGTGTACAACGTCGCGGATCCACACATAGCCGTTGTCCTTGGTCAGCGCTCGGTAGTCCGCCTCATGGTCCACGCCAGCCTTGGATTGCGTCACGCAGAAGTTCACCACATGCTCGCGATCTTCTGCATGCATGCGCATTGCCCAGTCTTCCACGCTCACCCAACTTTCAGGGCTCCAGCCCAGCAACGCCTCGATCTGAGGGCCGATGTAGGTGAACTTCATCGAGGCCCAGTCAATCTTCCAGGGAATCGCCTTGGTCGACTCCAGAAGGGTTCTGTACACCTCATTGTCATTGACAAGCTCGCTTGCATCGGACATACACGATAGCCCTCGGAACCCTATGGATAAGCCACTTTAGCAGCCCTGGCAGGGCAAGTACTGCGTACCGAGCCATAGGTCGGTACATGGCGACATGGAAGAGGTTGCGGGCACGCTGAAAGCCCTTCGTATTCTGCCTGGCCGCCAACGGCCGCTCGGCCAGCAACTCACCCACCGAGCGGCAACCCGTTTCACACGCCAGCTTCGCCTATTTCAACGGAACGTAGATATCCGTCTGCCATTGATCCTGCGGTGTTTCGGGAAACACGCTCAGGTAATGGAAGAACAACGGGTGATCCCGAAGCTCTTCGTTACTGGAGGGTAGCCAGTCGCGGTAAAGCGGGTAGATGGATTCTCCGATGTAGTCAGGCGATCCCGTATGGCGAATCACGGCGCAACGCCCTGCCGGGATGACCCGTTCATGCACGCCGAATTCGTTGGGCAGCACGGCCTCGTCTATCTCGCCGCAAATCGCGAACCTGAAGGCCTCTGCGGGCGTGGTATCGGGATTGTCATAGGGGATGCCAAACGAGCGGCTCACGGCCACTGGCGACTGACCGCTCTGCATGCGCCACTGACGAAAACGACTGACGCTTTGACTGACGAGGCCGGGCGCCCCGCAATGTTCAAGCGCCGCCACGCGGGTTTCGGCGAACGTCACGATACGGATCTGCATGGTGATACTCCTGGAAAAGTGAGGGACAACGAAGACCGCATTCCAGACCTGCCAGCTCGGTGCCTTGGCGAACGCACTCGGCGCCATGCCAAAGGCGCGCCTGAACGCCCTTGAAAAGGCCTCGGGGCTTTCGAAGCCAGCACCCAGTGCTGTCTCCAGCACGGACTGACCCGGTGAACCGACCAGTTGATGCGCAGCGCGCCGAAGCCTCATCAACTGCACATACTGTGCAACCGGCACGCCTACATACGCCGTGAATTGCCGGTGAAAATGAAACACCGAGAAGTTGGCGACGCGGCTCAGTGCACTCACCGAGAGATCGCCCTCGAGGCAGGTATCGATATAGGCGAGTACGGCGTCGAACCGTTTTGCGTAGGCATGGCTGTTGCTTGAGTCGGTCACCGAACAAAACCTCCTGAAGATGCGGTGAGCAATAGCATCCGCCTTTGCCCCCTCGTCGTGCCTAGCCGGGTTTGCTCTGATAGGGGTTGCTGCCCCTATGCAAGCCGAGCCAGTTCCCGCGCCACCATCGCCGCCTGCTGCGCACTGGCAACATTGGTAAACCCCATTACCAGCCCGTGCCTGGGCGCACCTGCCAGGTACCACTGCGATAGCGGCTCCACCGCCAGCCCGGCGGCCCGTGCGCGCTTGGCCAGTTTTACATCGTCCACGCCGGGCAAACCGGCTACCAGGTGCATGCCGCCTGCCTGGGTATCGATCAGCAAACGCTCGCCCAACTGCTGCTGCAATGCCTCGATCAGCCATTGCCGGCGCCGGGCGTACAGATTGCGCATCTTGTTCAGGTGCCGCGCAAAGTGGCCTTCGTTGATAAACGCCGCCACGGTGGCCTGCAGCAGGTGAGGGCAGTGGTTGTGCAGCCGGTCGGCCTGGCGGGCGAAGGCCTCGCACTGCTGCGCCGGCACCACCAGGTAGGCCAGACGCAATCCGGGGAACAGCACCTTGCTGAAGGTGCCGGTGTAGAGCACGCGGCCCTGCTGGTCGAGGCTCTTGAGGGCGGGCAGGGGCTTGCCGCGATAACGGTATTCGCTGTCGTAGTCGTCCTCGATGATCCAGCTGCCTTGCCGGTTGGCCCACGCCAGCAGCGCCAGCCGGCGCGGCAGCGACAGCGACACGCCCAGCGGGCTCTGGTGGGTGGGGGTGACCACGGCAAAGCGCGCATCCACCGCGCGGGCGATGCCCTGTTCCACATCCAGGCCCTGGTCGTCCACGCTGACGGGCACCAGCTGCGCGCCGGCTTCCTGCAGGGCGTTGCGGGCCATGAAGTAGCCGGGTTCCTCGAGCCAGCAGCGGTCGCCCGGCTGCATCAGCGTATGGCAAATCAGGTCGAGGCAGGCGCGATAGCCGGCGCACACGAACACCTGCTCGGGGCGGCAGGTGATGCCCCGCGAGATGCCCAGGTAAGTGGCAATCGCCGCCCGTAGCGGTGCGTGGCCGCGTGGGTCCGGGTACACCAGGCTTTCCAGGCCGCCTTGACGCAGTTGCCGGCCGGCCAGCCGCGTCCACAGCTTGCGCGGGAAGGCGTCCAGGGCCGGCAGGCCCATCTGCAAGGGCAGTGGCAGCTCGCCGGAATGGGTGGTCGGGTAGGTGCTGGCGGCCAGGCCATGGCCCAGTTGGGGTGGGGCAACCGGGGTCAGTTGCGGGGTGACCACCGTGCCGGCGGCGCCGCGCGCCATCAGGTAGCCTTCGCCAATCAACAACTGGTAGGCCGCCTCCACGGTGCCCCGCGCCAGGTTCAGCTCGGCGGCCAGGGCGCGAACGGCCGGCACGCGATCACCTGGGCGCAGGCGGCCGTCGGCGATGGATTCGCGAAAGCGCTGGTAGAGCTGGCGATAGATCGGCGCCTGCTGGCTGCGGTCCAGTTCGAAGGAAAGCATCTTGGCCTAGTCGTTTATTCATTTTTCGGCCCTGTAGCTTAAGCCATTGCTTGCTTAAAGTGGGCGCTCTTGAAAAGCGGACGACGACCATGGCCTACACCCTTCAACACCTCGAAAGCCACGCAGCTTTTGAAGCCAGCTTTGAACTGATGCGTGTACTGCGCCCGCACCTCAACGACCTGGCCGACTATGTGGCGCAGCTGCAGCGTCAGTCGGCGCAGGGCTACCGCTTGTTGGCGGCGTGGGAGGGTGAGCAGGTGGTGGGCCTGGCGGGCTACCGCCCGCTGGAAAACCTGTTGTACGGGCGCTTCATCTATGTCGATGACCTGGTGGTAAGCCCCGACCTGCAACGCGGCGGCCTGGGCGCGCAGTTGCTGAGCGCCGTGCGTGACGAGGCGCTGCAGCGCGGTTGCGATCACTTCGTGCTGGATACCGGCCTGCACATGCCGCTGGCCCAGCGCTTCTATTTTCGCCAGGGGCTGCTGGCCCGTGGCATGCACTTCACCCAGAGCCTTAAGCCGGGGAGCCCGCAATGAACAACGTACTGCTGCTCAACGCCAGCCCGCAGGGGCCGGTGTCCCATGCCAATCAACTGGCGCTGGAGCTGGTCGCCACCTTGCGCCGGCGCCACCCCGGGCTGCAACTGATCGAGCGTGATCTGGGCGCGAGCCCGCTGCCCCCGCTCGATACCGATTACGCCCGCGCCCTGACCACCCGCACGCCATTCGACGCACCCACTTTCGCGGTGTCCGAGGCGTTGATCCAGGAACTGGAGCGCAGCGATGTGCTGCTGATTGCAACGCCCATGCACAACTTCATGCTGCCGGCCGCGCTCAAGCTGTGGATCGACTACGTGCTGCGCATTCACCGCACCTTCAGTGCCGGCCCCCAGGGCAAGGTCGGTTTGCTGCGCGACCGCCCGGTGTACGTGCTGGTGGGCTCCGGTGGCATTCACCAGGGCGAGGCGGCGCGCCAACCGGACTTTCTCACGCCGTACCTGCGCCATGTACTCAACACCCTCGGGCTGTTCGACCTGCACTTCACCTACCTGCAGGGCCTGGTAGGCGGCGAGCAGGCGGTGCTTAGCGCAATCGACGCCGGCCGCGCGCGCCTGGCGCTGGAGCCCTTGTTCAACCCACAGGTTTGCGCCTGATCCCTTTCACTTCACTGGAGTTTCACCATGAGCCAACTCAGACTGCCGTTCGCTTCCCTGTCGCCTGAGGCCTACCAAGGCCTGCTCGCCACCAACAACGCACTGGCCGCCAGTTCCCTGGGCCTGCCATTGATCGAACTGGTGTACCTGCGCATTTCGCAGATCAACGGCTGCGCCTTCTGCCTGGGCAAGCATTCGCAAACCCTGCGTGACAGCGAGGTGGCGCAAGCCAAGCTCGATTGCCTGGCCGGCTGGCGCATCAGTGGGCTGTTCAACGAGCGCGAGCGCGCCGCACTGGCCTGGGCCGAGACGCTGACCCATGTCAGCGAAAAGGGCGCACCCGATGCGTTGTACGAGCCCTTGAAAGCCCATTTTTCCGACGTCGAGATTTCCGACCTGACCTTGGCCGTGGCGTTGATGAATGCGTTCAACCGGCTGGCCATCGGCATGAACCTCTGAGCGCGTTCCACTGTTGTGGGTGCTAGCGCCGGCACGGCATCATGGCGGTTCATCAATCAGGACAACGCCATGGTCACCCCGACGCTTCATCTGATGTGCGGCAAGATCGCCTCCGGCAAGTCGACACTGGCCAAGGCCCTGGCAACCGAACACGCGGCGATCTTGCTGAGCGAGGATCACTGGCTCTCCAGGCTGTACCCGCAGCAGATCCACTCGGTGGCCGACTACGTGCGCCTTGCCCGCCAGGTGCGGGCGGTGATGGGGCCGCTGGTTACCGACATGCTCAGGGCGGGCACCAGCGTGGTGCTGGACTTTCCGGCCAACACGCCTGCCGATCGCCAATGGCTGCGCGCCCTGGCCGACGCCGCACAGGTGCCGCACTGCGTTCACTACATCGAGGCAAGCGATGAGACTTGCCGGGCCAGGCTGCACCTTCGCAACGGCCGCGCCGAGCATGAGTTCGCCGCGACCGACGCCGAGTTCGATCTGATCACCAGCCACTTTCGGGTGCCCGACCCCGAGGAGGGGGTCGAGATCAGCGTTCACCGGCTCTGACCCTCGGCGCGCACAACTCAGTAGAGTTCGATCAACTGCCGGTCGATCGTGGCGCCCGGCATCATCTGCAAAAGCCCGGCGCCCAGTTCGTCAGCCGCAGCTTGCAGTGCCTCCAGGGGCATTGCAGGCAGGCTTTCGAGGATGAACCACATCTGTTCTGCATCGGCGTCCAGGCGCGTTCGGGTTCCCTGGCGCCAGTTCCAGCGCCGACACGTCACACCCAGGTCGTCGCGCCAGATCACTTCACCCTTGTCGGGCGATTCGTTGGCGGCGCTGCCGTCCTTGATGGTGTCGAACAGCTCCGTACCGGTGGCAACGGTCAAACGCGGCACACCTATGTAGGCAGCGAAATTCTCGCCGCCGACCGGCACGGCGAACCTGAGGCTGATGGCGTTGTACAGGTCGACAATGGGGTCGATGCTCGGCAGCACGGCGTCGCGCAGCACGCGCTTGCGCAGTGCCTCGGCCGAGCACGGCGTGCGCTGCGGCTTGGCGCCGAACAGCCGGAAGGTGTTTGCCCATGCCGCAAGGTGCGCCTCTGCCCAGTCCGGGGCGCCGGCTGTGACCGCCTCACAGGCCTGCGTCAGGGCGTTGGTCGCCACCTCGGGCCGGGTGATCGGCGTGGCTTTGACGCAGATGCTCATGGCACGGAACCCCGGTGCTATCTCTGCAATCTGCGGGTCAAGAACAGGCACGACAAACGACATGTATTTCTCCAGAAGGCAGGGGGAGCAGAACAGGTGCGCATTCTTGAACGGTGAGCCGTATCAGATCCAATGATTAGGCCTCATGCCTTATCAGTTCTTCTTATCCTGCAGATGGGGTGGTGCACGCACCTGTGTATTGCACACGCTCGGCGGCTTGTATGATGTCGGCCGGTTTTGGGCTTTGCAGCAAGCCCTGTTCAACGGAGTGGCAGTTGCAATGATTGTGGTAGTCGAAGGTATCAGCGCCAGTGGCAAGACCACCTGGTGCACAAGTCACGCCGAGCAACAGTTGATTGCCGAAAACGGGCGTTTTGAGAACGAGCCCGATCGCGCGACAGATCCGCTCGGGGCGGCTGCGTTCTGGGCCGAACGCAACGTCGATCGCTGGCAGGCGGCGCTGGCCATGGAGCAGCGCCGTTCGCGGGCCGTATGCGACAGCGACCCGCTCAAGCTGCATTACATCTGGAGCCTGTGGCAGATCGGCGAGGCCAGTGAGCGCGACTGGCAGGTGGAACTGGACGCCACCCGGCAGACCTTCGCGCAAGGGCGCATCGGCTTTGCCGACGCCTACCTGGTTGCGCGCATCGACCCACAGCTGGCACGGGAGCGGGCCCGGGCCGACAGCACGCGTCGGCGCAGCAGGTTCGAGCTGCACGTGCGCCTGCAGGAAGCAGTGCTGAACTGGTACGGCGCCATCAAGCAGGTGCTGCCCGGCAGGGTGCAATTCGGTTTGCCCGCGCAGTTGCCCACGTTGCAGAGCCTGGAAGGGCGCTATGCGCTGGAGGCCTTTGACCAGATGATCGCCTCGCTACCCAGGCCACGGCATGTTTGACGACTATCTCAAGCGCTGGCAACTGACTGTCGATGGCGAGCCGTTCGACTCGCTGAACGGCACCCTGCTGCCGGTGCGCCAGCAGGGCAGGCCAGCCATGCTGAAGATTTCACACGTTGCCGAAGAACAGGCGGGCAGCCTGCTCATGGCGTGGTGGCAGGGCGAGGGGGCAGCGCCGGTACTGGCTCACGACGGTCAAGCCCTTCTTATGGTGCGCGCGCAAGGTACGGATGCACTGACGCAGATGGTCAAGGACGGGCACGACGAGCAGGCCACGCGCATTCTTTGCGCGGTTGCCGCCCGCCTGCACGCACCGCGCGCCACGCCCATGCCCGCCCTGGTGCCACTGGAGCAGTGGTTCGAGGGGTTGTGGCACGGGGCCGACAGGCACGGCGGTCTTCTGCAGCACTGCGCCAGCACCGCCCGCGAACTGCTGGCTACGCCGCGCGATGTGGGGGTACTGCATGGCGACATCCACCACGGCAACGTGCTCGATTTCGGCGCAGCCGGCTGGCTCGCCATCGACCCCAAGGGGCTGTATGGCGAGCGGGGCTTCGATTACGCGAACATTTTCTGCAATCCTGATGGTGAGCAGGCGCTGGTACCGGGGCGCTTCGCGCACCGGGTCGAGATCGTCGCCAAGGCCGCCGGCATGGAACCTCGCCGGTTGTTGCAGTGGGTGCTCGCGTGGTCGGGCCTGTCGGTCAGCTGGCTGCTCGAAGACCATCAACCGCCGGGCAGCACCCTTGAGGTGGCGAAACTGGCCGCAGCGGGGCTTGATTATATGGAGTGACTGCGCTCCATATGGAACGATTGATGGAGCGCTGTCGCTCCGTTTGCGGTTGATATGGCACATTGCCATGGGTAGTCTTGCCGTCATCGCCACACGCAAGAGGCCCCCATGAACAGTCCTGTCTCCGTACCACCGAAAAGTTTGGGAGCGCACTTCAGTGACAACCTCAGCGCGGTACTTGCCATCGGTGGCAAGCAGCGCGAGGACGGCCGGCCAGGCCCTGTCACTGCCGCCTGCATTCAACGCGAAACCGGCATCGCTCGCAGCACGCTGAGGGCATTGAAGTCACCCCGCGAACAGCTCGACCCCAACCCGGACCTGCACACGCTCAGCCGCATTGCCGATGCACTGGGGGTACCCCCTGCGTTCCTGCTGATGCGCCCGCAAGACTGGCTGGCGCTGGGGCAGGCGGTGGGTGGCAGCCGCGATTACCTGGCGGCAGCAGTCAAGCTGCAGAGCGAAGGCAAGCTCGAGCAGGGCAACCCGGTCGAGAAGGTGCTGCGCGAATGCAAGGTGCATCCCGACGTGCGTCCCATCGGCGTGGGTGCGTCGCCCGAAGTCAGCCGTGTCAATGCCCGTGACGAATGGCGCCGGCGCAGTTGCCTGAAACTGGACGCACTGATGCTGCGCCAGGTGCGCTCCGACCAGCCCCGGGCCTGGCTGACAGCCATTGCGGGGGCCTTCGTCAGCCGCAGCACCCCGCATGCCCCGACCATCATCGACTGACCCCTGGTCATCAAAGGAACCCCCCATGTCAATGATTCAAGATGCCGACCTGGCAGACGTAATGATGAGCGCGAGCAGCGACGATATCGGGCTGCTCATCGATGTGATCACCGACAGCGGCAAGGGACGCATCTCGTTGTCGTCCTCGGTCTGCCGCCAGTTGAGCGCTGCCAAGGAGCGTGAGATCACCGACCTTGATCGCGGCCTGGTGGTCGAGGAACTCACGCGCTTTGGCGGCAACTCGCTGATGAACGTGTTTCGCGGCGGCAGCGGCGTGCCCTACAAGGAACTGCTCACCGACGTGGCCTCTCACGTCGGGGTTGCCAAGAGCGGCCTCGGAGACTGCGCCAGTATGGAGATGGCGATCATCGCCAAGGTGGTCGAGCAGTCGGTGGGGCGCATGAGCGAGGACGACAAGAAGACCTTCTTCGAATCGGTCGGGGCGGGTTACCGGCCGGGCATGGGGCCCACTGCACTGGCAAGCTTGATCGCCAGCCTCAGCGCCTCCGGGCTGACCTCCTACCGCCTGGCCGCGGTAGTGGCCAGCGCGACCATGAGCAGCCTGGTGGGACGTGGCGTGATGCTGGCAGGCAGTGCGGGCCTGGGCAGGGGGCTGGCCGTGCTCGCAGGCCCGGTCGGCTGGGCCATCACGGGTCTGTGGACCGCGTTCGACCTGGCCAGCCCGGCCTACCGCGTAACCGTGCCCTGCGTTATCCAGATCGGCCATATGCGCCAGAAAATGCTGGTTGCCAAGATGTGCCCCGCCTGCGGTACAGCGGTTGAGGCATCGAGCCGGTTCTGCGGCCACTGCGGCGTACGCCTGGGTGAAAGGGGGCTGGCATGAACACCACGATCTCGCCGCTCGAATTTCTGCTGACCAATGCCATCTGCGTTGCTGCCGGTGCCGTTACCGTACTGGCATTGCAATGGGCGGGCAGGGCGGCCTACCGCAGCGGGCAGCGCAATGCGCAAGACCCCGTGTAACCCTGGCCTGTCGATTACAAGGAACGATCATGTATAGGAATGAACACGCGGCCCGGGTGGTCGCCCTGACCCAGAAGACCGCATCGATCAACCTGGATATCCAGAAGTTGACCCTCGACATGCAGTGGTACGACGCATTCGACTGCGAGCACGCCAGCGCTCAACTGGCCCAGCGCAACCGCATCACCCTGGATATCAAGCAACGGCTCAATCAGCTCAGCGCCACCCTGCAGAGCACCAGCCAGAGCAAGCAGGCCTGCCAGGGCGTGGCCGGTGGCTGGCTGTCGGGCCTGTGGCGCTCCACCGAGCAGAAGGTGGCGCAGCACCAGGCCAGTGAACTGGACAAGCGCCTTGCGATGCTTGAGCTGTCGCGCAAGGAGGCCCAGGCCGAGCTGGCCAGCCATGAGCCCGAAGAGCGCCGGCTGGCGGCGAACTTGCGCCGGTATCGCCAGTTCAATCCGCTGGAAGCAACGGCCACCATCGCCGGCTTGAACGAGGAACTGGCGCACCTGCACCAGTTGATCGAGCATACCCGCAGTGCCAGCGAAAAATGGGAAGCCATGGCCGGCGACGTGTCGCGCCAATGGGAACGCCAGCAGCGCCAACTGCAGCAGATCGACAACGACATCGCCAAGGCGCAAGGGTTTGAGTGGGCGCTCTCGAATGCGTCGAGCGGCAGGGAAAAAGCGCTCATACATCAAGAGTGCGAGAGCTTCTTCGAAAACAGCAAGCCGGGCATGGTACTGAGCGGGTTGAATGCCAAGCGGCGCAAGCTCGAGCGGGATATCGAGAAAATCCAGGAACGCCTGCGCGACATCACACGGCTGATGGAAAACCACATCGAAACGCTCATCCTCGATGGCAACAACCTGTGCTACCTGCCTTCGGAGAACGGCAAGGGCACCTTCATCGGGCTTGGTGCACTGATTGCCTTGGTGCCGGTCCTGTGCCAGGGGTACAAGGTGACGGTGATATTCGACCCGGGCATCTATGCACGGGTGTCGAGCAACCATGCCGGGCTTCAGGCGCTGTTCCCCGGGGCCAAGGTGGTGGTGATGCCCCGCGATGTGAAAGCGGACGAGGCCCTGCTGGCCGCTGCCGAGTTCGACCAGGCCGCCTACATCGTCAGCAATGACCGGTTCGCCGACTACGCGGAAAAATCCGCGGTCAAGGAGCGACGCGTGTTGACCCACCTGATCCACCCGCATTCGGTACAGATCCAGCAGTTGCAGGTCAACGTGCCTTACTGACCTGGCTGGGCTCAAGCGGTAGCTCAACCACATGCGTGCAGGTGGGCTGCTGCTGGCCGACGATCGTGCGCGGTGCATCAGCCAGATCGCGTTCGCAGGTTTGCTGGCGCTGCGCGCCAGTTCGCGGGGCAAGGCCCGCTCCTACGCCCTTCGGGCAGAAGCCACAGGGCTGTAGGAGCCAGCATTGCTGGCGAACGAGCGCGAAGCGGTCGTAGAACCTGCGTGCACGGTGCATCAGCCAGATCGCGTTCGCAGGTTTTGCTGGCGCTGCGCGCCAGTTCGCGGGGCAAGGCCCGCTCCTACGCCCTCCGGGCAGAAGCCACACGGCTGTAGGAGCCAGCATTGCTGGCGAACGAGCGCGAAGCGGTCGCAGAACCTGCGTGCACGGTGCATCAGCCAGACCACCCGCAACCCTCGCGCCTAACCCTCGGCAGCCCCTTCCAGAATCCTCGGCCCCGGTCCATCCTGCCCCAGCGCATCCCCCGGGTTGCGCAACGGGCAATCATCCAGCGACAGGCAGCCACAACCGATGCAGTTGTCCAGGCTATCCCTCAATGCCTCCAGCGTCCGGATGCGCGCATTCAGGTTCTCGCGCCAGGCCGATGACATCTCACCCCACTGCGCCGCCGTCAATTTGCTGTTGGGCGGGTAGCGGCTCATCGCATGCTTGATCTCTTCCAGCGGAATCCCGGTGCGCTGCGCCACCTTGATGATCGCGATGCTGCGCAGCACCAACGCCGGAAACCGCCGCTGGTTGCCGGCATTGCGCGTGCTGGCGATCAACCCCTTGGACTCGTAGAAGTGCAAGGTGGAAATCGGCACGCCACTGCGTCTGGCCACCTCGCCGATGGTGAGCGAGCGCGCACCATCCATCGTCTTTTCTGCCGCCACGTGTGTTGACCTCAAGTTAAGTTGAGGTTTTATAGTCCGGCCCGATCTTTCCTGCAACCGCTTTGCCGTGCCGATGCCAGCCGTCGGCACGGGATGCGCTGTGCAGCGAACACACCACACCGATGAGCGGAGCAAAGATGGGCAAGAGGATGCTGTTGGGAGGGGGCGCCGCTGTTGTGTGCGTGCTGGCCGTCGTCATGCTGCTGACCAGAAAGGACTCGGCGGCGCACGCCACTGCGGCGTGGCCGGTGACCAAGGTCGCGCTGGCCACCGTCACCTCGCGTGAGGCGCCCCGCCAGACCTTCGCGGCCGGCGAGCTGGAAGCCGCCCACCAGGTGCAGGTGGCCGCAGAAACCACCGGGCGCATCACGCGCATCGCCTTCGAGTCGGGGCAAAGGGTCAAGGCCGGGCAACTGCTGGTGCAGCTCAACGATGCCCCCGAGCAGGCCGACCGGGTGCGCCTGAGCGCACAGCTGCGCAATGCCCGCACCCTGCATCAGCGCATCAGCAAGCTGCGCACCGCCAATGTCACTACCCAGGAGCAACTCGACAATGCCACCGCCGCCGTGCAGATGGCCGAGGGCGAACTGCAGCAGGTCGATGCACGGATTGCGCAGAAGGCGATCCGGGCCCCCTTTGCCGGCAAGCTGGGCATCCGCCGCGTGCATCAAGGCCAGTATCTGAATGCCGGTGACGCCGTGGCCAGCCTGGTGGACGCCACGCAACTGCGGGTGAACTTCTCGCTGGCCGAGCATGCCGCCCCGGGCTTGCAGGTGGGGCAGACCGCCGCCCTGGCGGTGGATGCACTGCCGCAAAAGACCTTTGCGGCGCGCATCAACGCCATCGACCCGATGGTGGGCAAGGCGCGCGCAGTATGGGTGCAGGCCACCCTGGCCAACCCGGACGGGCAGTTGCAGGCCGGCATGTACGCCAGCGTGCAGCTCGCGGCGGCGCAGCCGACCCGGGTGATGGCCGTGCCGGAAACCGCCATCACCTACACCGCCTACGGCCAGACCGTGTTCATCGCCACCCACGACCCGGAACGCGGCCTGAGCGTGCACCGCGTGCAGGTGACCACCGGCGAGCGCTGGAAGGGCCAGGTGGAAGTCACCTCCGGGCTCAAGGCGGGCGACCGCGTGGTGGTCTCGGGCCAGCTCAAGCTCAGTGACGGCATGCAGGTGGAGCAGGTGGCCAATGACACGCTGCACAACGCCGACGGGGGCGACGCCTCATGAGGTTCACCGACAGTTTTGTGCGTCGCCCGGTGCTGGCCCTGGTGGTCAGCAGCCTGATCGTGCTGGCCGGCCTGTTCGCCCTGGGCAAGCTGCCCATCCGCCAGTACCCGTTGCTGGAAACCGCCACCATTACCGTCAGCACCGAATACCCGGGTGCATCGGCCGAACTGATGCAGGGCTTCGTGACCCAGCCGATCACCCAGGCGGTGTCGTCGGTGGAAGGCATCGACTACCTGTCTTCGTCGTCGGTGCAGGGCCGCAGCCTGGTGACCCTGCGCATGGAGCTGAACCGCGACTCGACCCAGGCGCTGAGCGAGACCATGGCCAAGGTCAACCAGGTGCGCTACCGCCTGCCGGACAAGGCCTACGACCCGGTGGTCGAGCTGTCGGCCGGGGATTCCACCGCCGTGGCCTATGTGGGCTTTGCCAGCGACACGCTGTCGATTCCCGAACTCAGCGACTACCTGTCGCGGGTGGTCGAGCCGCAGCTTTCCGGCATCGACGGCGTGGCCAAGATCCAGACCTTCGGTGGCCAGACCCTGGCCATGCGCCTGTGGCTGGACAGCGAACGCATGGCCGGGCGCGGCGTGACCGCCGCCGAGGTGGCCGATGCCGTGCGCAGCAACAACTACCAGGCCACGCCCGGGCAGGTACGCGGCCAGTTCGTGCTGGCCGACATACGCATCGATACCGACCTGACCAGTGTCGAGGCCTTTCGCGACCTGGTGATTCGCAATGACGGCACGGCGCTGGTGCGCCTGCGCGATGTGGGCACGGTCGAACTGGGCGCCGCGGCCACCCAGACCAGCGCCACCATGGATGGCCGCCCGGCGGTGCACCTGGGCCTGTTCCCGACGCCTGCGGGCAACCCGCTGGTGATCGTCGACGGCATTCGCAAGCTGCTGCCGCAGATCCAGCAGACCCTGCCGCCAGGGGTCAACGTGGCGCTGGCCTACGAGACTGCACGCTTTATCGAGGCCTCGATCCAGGAAGTGCTGCACACGCTGGTCGAGGCGATCGTGATCGTGGTGCTGGTGATCTGGCTGTGCCTGGGCTCGTTGCGCAGCGTGGCCATCCCGGTGCTGGCGATCCCGCTGTCGATGCTCGGCGCGGCCGGGCTGATGCTGGCGTTCGGCTTCAGCCTCAACCTGCTGACCCTGCTGGCGATGGTGCTGGCCATCGGGCTGGTGGTGGACGACGCGATCGTGGTGGTGGAGAACGTGCACCGCCATATCGAGGAGGGCCAGACGCCGGTGGCCGCCGCGCTGGTCGGTGCCCGCGAGATCGCCGGGCCGGTGATCGCCATGACCCTCACGCTGGCCGCCGTGTATGCCCCTATCGGCCTGATCGGCGGGCTCACCGGCACGCTGTTTCGCGAGTTCGCCCTGACCCTGGCCGGGGCGGTGATCGTCTCGGGGGTGGTGGCCCTGACCCTGTCGCCGGTGATGAGCTCGCTGCTGCTCAAGCCCGGCCAGCAGGAGGGGCGCATGGCCAGGCTTGCCGAGAAGGTGTTCGGCGGGCTGGCCAGCGTCTACGGGCGGGCACTGGCGCACTCGCTGTCGCGTCGCTGGGTCAGCGGCGGCGTCGCCTTGCTGGTGTGCCTGAGCCTGCCGTGGCTGTACCTGCAGCCGCAACGCGAGCTGGCGCCACCCGAGGACCAGGCCGCCGTGCTCACCGCCATCAAGTCGCCGCAGTACGCCAGCCTCGACTATGCCGAGCGCTTCGCCAGCAAGCTCGACCAGGTGATGCACAGCCTGCCGGAAACCACCGACACCTGGATCATCAACGGCACCGACGGGCCGGCCAGCAGCTTCGGCGGCATCAACCTCAGCCTGTGGCAGGCCCGCGAGCGCTCGGCCGATCAGGTCCAGGCCGACCTGCAGCAGGCCGTGAGCGAAGTGGAGGGCAGCAGCATCTTTGCCTTCCAGGTGGCCTCGCTGCCAGGCTCCAGCGGTGGCCTGCCGGTGCAGATGGTGCTGCGCAGCGCGCAGGACTACCCGGTGCTGTACCAGACCATGGAAACCCTCAAGCAGCGTGCCCGCGACAGCGGCCTGTTCGCGGTGGTGGACAGCGACCTGGACTACAACAACCCGGTGGTCAAGGTGACGGTCGACCGCGCCAAGGCCGCCAGCCTGGGCATCGGCATGCAGGCCCTCGGCGACTCCCTGGCCGTGCTGGTGGGCGAGCAGTACATCAACCGCTTCGCGCTGTATGGCCGCTCGTATGACGTGATCCCGCAGAGCACCCAGGATCAGCGCCTGACGCCCCAGGCGCTAGAGCGCCAGTATGTGCGCAGCGAAGCGGGGCAACTGGTGCCGTTGTCTGCCGTGGTGCGGCTGCAGATGACGGTCGAGCCCAACCGGCTGCTGCAGTTCGACCAGCAGAATGCGAGCACGCTGCAGGCCATCCCGGCACCGGGGGTTTCCCAGGGGCAGGCGGTGGCGTTTCTGCAGCAACTGGCCAGCGAACTGCCGCCGGAGTTCAGCCATGACTGGCAGTCCGAGTCGCGCCAGTACGTGCAGGAAGGCAATGCACTGGTGCTGGCGTTTCTCGCCGCGATGGTGGTCATCTACCTGGTGCTCGCGGCCCAGTACGAAAGCCTGGTGGACCCGCTGATCATCCTGGTCACCGTGCCGCTGTCGATCTGCGGCGCACTGTTGCCGCTCGCACTGGGCTGGGCCACCCTCAACATCTACACGCAGATCGGGCTGGTGACCCTGATCGGGCTGATCAGCAAGCACGGCATTCTGATGGTGGAGTTCGCCAACGAGATCCAGCTGCGCGAGAACCTCGACCGTGCCGGGGCGATCATCCGCGCCGCGCAGATTCGCCTGCGCCCGGTACTGATGACCACCGCCGCGATGACCTTCGGCGTGATGCCGCTGCTGTTCGCCAGCGGCGCCGGTGCCAACAGCCGTTTCGGCCTGGGTGTGGTCATTGTCTGCGGCATGTTGATAGGCACGCTGTTCACCTTGTTCGTGCTGCCCACGGTGTATGCCTGGCTGGCCCGTGATCATCGCGTGCACAGCCCGCGCAAGCAGCAACTGGAGGAGGCCGAGCAGGGCCTTGCGCTTGGGCACAGGGAGGCAAGGCCATGAAGGTGTTCAGCCGTTATCCGCTGTTGCTGGGCGCCGTGGCGTTGCAGGGTGCCTGCAGCGTCGGGCCGCAGTATCACGCCCCCGAGGTGGCGCCCATTCATGTGGTCAGCCCGCAGGCGCAGGCCTTCGCTGCGACGCCGGTGCAGCCGACGTCAGCCTGGTGGACCTTCTTCGACGACCCGCAGTTGGAACGCCTGATCGCCGACGCCCTGGCCCGCAACCACGCCATCGAGCAGGCGCATGCCAGCCTGCTGCTGGCCCGTGCCCATGTGGATGAACAGGCGCTGGAGCGCCTGCCGACGGTGACCAGCAGCGCGAGCTACCAGCGCAGCCTGGCGCAGCAGGCCAGGCAGGGGCAGCCGCCGGCCCGCAGCCTGTCCGAATCGTGGCGGGCGGGGCTGGACCTGCAGTGGGAGCTTGACCTGTTCGGCCGCCTCGATCACCTGGAGCGCGCCGCCCAATCCCGTGCGCAGGCCTCCGCGGCCGACCTGGAACAGGTGCAGTTGAGCATCGCGGCCCAGGTGGCCCAGGCCTACTTCGAGGCCCAGGGGCTACGCCAGCAAGGGCTGCTGGCCGAAGAAGCGGTGCGCAGCTGGCAGGAGACCGTGCAGTTGACCCAGGCGCAGTTGCACGCCGGCGCCGGCCTGCCCGAAGCGCTGGAGAGCGCGCAGAGCAACCTGCTGCTGGCGCAATCGACTGTGGCGCCACTGCGCAGCCAGTTGCAGCGGCGCCTGTACCGGCTGCAGGTGCTCACAGGCCAGCGCCCCGGCAGCTTCGCCATCGCGCTGGGTGACATGCCGCCGATGCCATTGGCGCGCCAGCTGCCACTGGGGGATGTGGATCAGCTGATCCGCAACCGGCCCGATGTGGTCCAGGCCGAACGGCTGCTGGCTGCCCGTGTGCAGGATGTGGGCGCTGCCACTGCCGACCTGTACCCACGTTTGAACCTGGGTGGGTTCATCGGCTTCTTTGCCTTGCGTGACGGCGACCTGGGCAGTGCGGCGCGGGCGTTCGAGCTGACGCCCGGCCTGACCTGGCCAGCGTTCGACCTGGGCTCGGTGCGGGCGCGCATGCGCGGTACCCAAGCGCTGGCCCAGGGTGAGGCAGCGCACTTCGAGCAGGTGCTGCTGGTGGCGGTGGAAGAGGTGGAGGGCGCAGTCACGCAGTTGGCCGAGCACCAGCGCCACCTGCTCGGCCTGGTGCAGGCGGCGCGGCATGGCGAGGCGGCGTTCGCCATCGCCCAGCAGCGCTATGGCGCAGGTTCGGGCAGCTACCTGGCGGTCAAGGACAGCCAGCGCGACCTGTTGCGTCTGCGCCAGGACATCGCGCGGGCACAGGCCGCCTCCTATGGCAACGCGGTGGACCTGTACAAGGCCCTGGCCTGGCGCGCGCCTGCCGGCAGGACGCTTAGCGCAAACACCCTGAACAACTGATGAGGACCGCTTCGTGGATACTGCAACTTCACTGCTGATGTTTCAGATGGTACTGGCCGCAGGGTTCACCCTGTGGTTGAGCATCGCCCTGGTCAACAACCTGCAGGCCTTTGCCAGTTCGGCGGCGGCCGTCGGGGGCACGCTGTCGATGGCGCCCCTGCGCCAGGCCCCGGCGATCGACCTGCCCCTGTGCTCGCGGGCCATCCACTCGCCCGCCGTGCACCGGGCGGCATTGATGGTCGTGGTGCTGCTGCAGGCGGGGGCGGTGCTGGCCGCCTGGGCGGGCTGCTACCACCTGCTGCTGGGCAGCGGCCTGGACGCAGCCCGGCCCTGGTTGAACCTGGCGCTTAGCGCAGCCCTGGGCTTTCTTTTCGCCATGCTGCTCGGGGGGCTGTGGTTCGGCTACTGGATACGCCAGGAGGGCCTGCAGCTCACTCACCTGGCACTGGTGGTGTGGGTGGTGCTGAACTTCATGGTGTTCAACCTGCAGTGGGGCTAGTGCGCCGCTGTCACCTCATCCGGGCCACCCTCGCGTGGCCTTGATGCCCTATGGTTTGGCCAGCAGCCCGCGCAGCAGCAGTTCCAGTGCGCCGGTGCTGCGCGCCAGTCGCGCATCGCCGTCATCACCCTGGGCGATCCACACCGCAGCCTCGGCCAGGCTGCCGTAGACCAGCGAGGCCAGGGCCTGCGGGTCGGCCTCGGCCACCACGCCTTGTTCGATCAACCGTTCCAGCAGTGCCTGGATCGACGCGATGCAATGGCGTTGCGCGTCCGTCGAGGTGCCCCCCAGCACGGCTGGGGCATCGCGCAGCACGATGCGCTGGTAATCCGGCTCCAGCGCCATTTCCAGATATGCCCGGCACCGTTGGCGAAAGCCTTCCCAGGGCGTGCGGGCAGTGTCGGAGAGCGCCTGCAGGCGTGCATCCAGCTCGGCGTCGATCGACGCCACCACGGCCGCCAGCAGCCCCTGCTTGTCGCCGAAGTGGTGATACAACGCGCCGCGGGTCAGCCCGGCCTGGGCGGTCAGGTCATCCATCGAGGTATCGGCATAGCCGCGTTCGCTGAACACGCTGCGGGCGGTGGCGAGCAAGGTGGCGCGGGTTTCTTCCATTTCGGCACGGGTGCGGCGAGCCATGGGCGTGTCTCCTTACATACGGTGCGTATGATTATTTACATTCGGTGCGTATGAATATACGCTTTTTATACATACATGCCGTATGTAACTTGTCGCGCTGCCGTGTCAGCGGCCAATTCACCGCCCTGGAGCATCAGATGGCCAACCCTTATCGAGACCTTTTTGCCGCGCCGGGCGCCCTGGGCTTTGCCCTGGCCGGGCTGCTGGCGCGTACCGCACTGCCGATGACAGGCATCGGCATCATCACCTTGCTGTCGCAATTGCGTGGCAGCTACGCACTGGCCGGGGCAGTGGCGGCGGCCTTCGTGCTGAGCTATGCGCTGTTGTCGCCACAGGTATCGCGCCTGGTGGATCGCCTCGGGCAACGCCGCGTGTTGCCTGCGGCCACCGCCATCAGCTTCCTCGGCCTGCTGCTGGTGCTGGCCAGCACCTGGCAACGGGCTGGCGACTGGGCGCTGTTCATCGGGGCGGTGCTGGCAGGGTGCATGCCGAGCGTGTCGGCAATGGTGCGCGCGCGCTGGACGGCCCTGTACCGTGGCCAGCCGCAGTTGCAAACGGCGTATTCGCTGGAGACGGTGTTCGATGAGGTCAGCTTCATTGCCGGGCCGCCGCTGTCGGTGGGCCTGGCGGTGGTGGTACTGCCCCAGGCGGGCCTGCTTGCGGCCGCACTGTTGCTGGTGCTGGGTGTGTTCGCACTGGTCATCCAGCGCAATACCGAGCCGCCGATCCAGCCCCGGGAAGCTGCCGGGGATCGTTCGGGCTCGGTGATCCGCCTGGCCAACGTGCGCCTGCTGACCCTGCTGATGGTGGCGATGGGCATGATCGTCGGCACCGTGGATATCGTCAGCGTGGCCTTTGCCGAGCAATGCGGCCAGCCGGCGGCGGCCAGCCTGGTGCTGTCGGCCTATGCCGTGGGGTCGTGCGTGGCGGGGCTGCTGTTCGGTGCGCTCAAGCTGCAGGTGCCCTTGCCGCGCCTGCTGTTGCTGGGTGGGCTGGCAACCGCTGCCACGACCCTGCCGCTGTTGCTGGTCGCCAGCCTGCCGGGCCTGGGTGTGGCGGTGCTGGTGGCGGGGCTGTTCTTTGCGCCGACCTTGATCGTGGCCATGACCCTGGTCGAGCGGCTGGTGCCCGAACATCGACTGACCGAGGGCATGACCTGGCTGCTGGCCGGCTTGAACATCGGTGTGGCCGTGGGGGCGGCGGTATCGGGGCAGGTGGTGGATGGCAGCGGTGCCCGGGCCGGCTTCGGTGTGGCGCTGGTGGCCGGTGCTCTGGTGCTGCTGGTGGCTGTGTGGGCCCACCGGCGCCTGGTTGCACGGGCGGCGGCGTCTCAGCCCGCCTGAATCAGCTGGCTACATGGCGCCAGTGCCAGGGCTCATACACGTAGCCTGCGCCATTGTCGGGCGGGTACGACAGCTCGAAGCCATAGGTCGCTGCGTTGCGGGTCAACCATCTGAATGCCGGTGTCGCTTCGAATTCGGGCTCCAGGTCGGTGCAGCCGGGGGTGCCTATGTCGACGGCACGCCCGGTGTGATGCTCGCTGAAGAACGGCGGGGCCGAGACCGCAAGGATCTGCTCGATGCTCTGCCCCTTGTCCAGCTTGCGCTGGATGATGCTCTTCTGCCGTTCGACGCTTCTGAAGGCCGACACCAGGTAAAGCGCCACGCCCTCGGCACCGGCAGCCGCTTTCAACTGGCGCCAGGCCTGAGCGGCCACGGCGATCAGTTCGTGCTTTCGGTTGTCCTGGCCGGTCTCGGCCCACTGCAGCAGGCTGGCTTCGACGAACTCCTGCAGATGGCGCTCGATCACCGCGTTCAACGGTATGCCGAGCTGTTCGAGCATCTGCAATGCGGCGGGGGAGTAGGGCATGGGGCTGACCTGTGCAGTGGGTATCAATCCAGCCTAGCAGTGAAGGCGTGGTGCGATGGGGCGTCGTCCGTTCAAACAGGTTCGCCTTGCCGATGCGTTACTGGCCCTTGCACTGGGCCAGTACCACCTGGCAGGTCCTGGGCGTGCCACCGGAGCGGCTGGCGTAGCGCATGCAATTGTCCATGGATTTCTTGCGGGCCTGGCCCAGGGTCGAGCCCCAGGCCAGGCCGCCTTCGCCAGCGCTGGGCACCGCCTTTGCGTAGCAGTTGGAACCCTGGGCGGCATAACGATTGGCGGCCGTCTTGCCGGCGCAGCCGCCGGTCAGCAGCAGGGCGAATGCAAGCAGGCAGGGCAGGCCCCATGACAAGCGGCCAGGCACTGTTTTTGCGTTCATCCCGGTTCCCCTGTGCAACGGTCAAGCGACGTGAAAAAGGGGGGTGTTCCAATGGAATACCCGTGGCTGGCGCGGCTGCCATCGGGTGGTGGGCGGTGCGTTCCTGGCCGGAGAAATCCGGCCGGGAACGGCGCGCCAGAGCCGTTCGAGTCAGTCGACTCGGCGAGCATACCTCACGGGCGCGAGGTTTTCACGGTCAGCACTTCGGTGTACACCACGTCGACCGTCTGGCCGACCTTGAGGTTCTTCATGCGCGCCTGCAGTTCAGGGTCCTCGACCTTCACCACCTTCACCTTGCCCTGGGGCGGCAGCAGGGTCACTTCATGGGCGTTGAGGTCGATGGCGGTGATCTTGGAGGTGACGCGCACCTGGCGGAAAGCTTCGCCGCCCGGGTTGGGGTTGTCCTTGGTGGCGCGCACGGTGCCGGCCTCGTCGGTGACCTTCGGCGCGCCGCCCTCACTGGTGTTGAGCACATAGG
The DNA here is from genome assembly GCF_029960155.1 of Pseudomonas sp. PS01300. Taxonomy (NCBI): domain Bacteria; kingdom Pseudomonadati; phylum Pseudomonadota; class Gammaproteobacteria; order Pseudomonadales; family Pseudomonadaceae; genus Pseudomonas; species Pseudomonas sp. PS01300. Next base: position 50,480 of record NZ_JASCPN010000014.1, read on the forward strand.
CCACGGCACGGGTCACCGTGATGTCGACCTTGTCGCCCACCTTCAGGTTGTGCAGGTCCTTGGCCTGTTTGGTCAGCTGGATAGGCACCTGGCTGTTGTTCGGGCCTTCGATCGTGACCCGGAAGTTGCCCGGGTCCACGGCCAGCACCTGGGTGCTGATGTGGTCTTGCAGCGCTTCGCTGCCCAGCGGCAGTTCGGCGGCGTGGGCCGCAAAGCTGGCAGTGGTCATGAGTGAGGCGAGGGCAACGGCGTGGGCGAGGGAGCGAATCGATTTCATAGGCCTGCATTCCATGTAATGGCTGAATGAGCGGAACAACGCATGACGCAACGTGCGTGGATCACGCGCAAAGCATAGCCACTGATTGCGGATATGCCCGTTAGACGCCGCCCTGCGACGGCACCTGGCCACGCATCGCGGCCTCGATGAATGGCGCCTTGCCGGCCAGGTACTCGCCGATACCGTCACGATTGGTCGCTTCAAGCTCAAGCTTCAACGCCTGGTAGCGCTGGCGAAGGTCGTCATCGCTGCGCAGCAGGTCGCGAAAGCGCAGCATCCAGGCAATCTGTGGGTGGCCCTGGGCACACACGTGCACCTTGTGGGTACGGATACCGTCGACATCACGACGGTAGAAGTGGTGGCCCGGCGACAGGTCGGAGCCGCGCACGTACCCCAGAGCCTGCATGTGGGCGTGGCGTGCTGCGGTTTCCCGATGCGCCTGAACCACCACCAGCACGTCGATCTCCGGCTTGGCGGCAAGGCCGGGTACGCCCGTGCTGCCCACATGATGGATCTCGATCAGTTCACTGCCAAAACCCTGGGCGATGCCTGCCCTGGCGGCCAGGTAGCGCTCGGGCCATTGGTTGTCGTAGGGGCGGATCTGACTGGTCAGCTTCATTGCGGTGTTTCCCTGGGAGTCATATTGGCCAGTCGCTTACCCGTGCGTTCCAGCGCTCACGGTGGCGTTCGCGCCAGCCGCGGCTGCCGGAATCGAGCCAGGCGAGGGTGGCCTGCACACTGTCCTGGCTGATGATGAAGCTGTCGATATGGTTGACGATGGTCTCTTCGGCCACATGCAGCAGGGCCAGGTAGTCGTTGAAGCTTTCGGCCAGCACCACGTATTCGTCGCCTTGCTGGCGGCGGCCGGTCCAGGCGGGCAGGGCGGCGACCATCGCGGCCACCTGCTGGCGCCCCTCGCGCAGGTCCAGCAGCAACAGGCTGGCGCCGCCGTCACGCCCGATCGGCAGCAGGCCGTGGGCAGGGTAGCCAGGGCGCTGGCGTGCGCGTTCCAGCTCGTAGGGGTTCGACTCCCATTCGCCGTCCAGGTCCAGCCCGTACAGCGAGAAGCTCATCAACTCGCGTTCGCCGCTGGCCAGGGTGACCGCCACGTCGTACTCGAGGTAGGCGCCGTTGCAGGTCGTGAGAAATTCACGGTAGTCAGCCGGCAGGGGCGCGCCAAGGCTGGCCTCCAGCTGTGCAAGCGCAGCGTCGCTGGCGCCTTGCCGGGTGTCTTCGAGCATCAGCCCGCGGTAATCGGTCATCGAGGTGGCTCGCTGTACAGGGGCGGCAGATGATGCCGCGCATGGGCGCCGCAGGCAAACGGCGCGGGTGGGGCCGCACCGTCTGCGGCATTACGCGGCCGGGGTGCCTTGATGAAAGGTCATCTGCCAATGGCCATCGAGCCTGCGCCATACCGAGCTGCGCAGCGACGCGGTGTCGCTGTGGCAGGTATAGGTCACCAGCGCAACGTCCGGCGCCAGGGGGCGTACCTGAAAATCGCTGATCGTGCGCACCCTGAATGCCTGGACGGGCAGGCTGGAGAGCACATCCGCCTTGTGCCAGGCCTTGCCGCTGGCGCCAATCTCCATGAAGTCATCGGCCAGCAGCGTCGACAGCAAGGCCGTGTTGCTGCGTACGTCCTGCTGCAGCAGGCGTTGCTCCAGGTAGTGCAGGGTGGCTTCCAGCTCGCCAGCGGGTTGCGTTGCGGGGCTGGCGTCGCCGCGGCGCTTGCGCCATTCATCCTGCGTCAGCTCCCAGGTTTCCTGGGGCATCGGGCCACTGACGAAATTGCCGGGCTGCACGTGCAGCAGGTGCATGCCCTCGCGCAGCGATATGCGCCGTGACGCCAGGTTGCTCACGGCCTTGGGCACCTGCAGGGTCGGGCGATTCAAGGTGTCGAACCAGAAGCGGTTGATCACCTCGCACACCTCGCGCATGTAGCCCTTGCCTTGCCACTGCGGCGCCAGCCAGAAACCGCGGTGGTTACCGGGGGTATCGTGCAGCGACACGCTGCCGATGCACTGCAGCGGGTTCTGCACCAGGCGGATCATCCAGTGCCATTCCTCGCCACGCGCCATGGCGGGCAGCGCCAGGTCGCGCACATACGTCAGTGCGCCGTCGTCCGGGTACGGCCAAGGCACGCGGCTGTCGAGATAACGCACCACCTCCCACTGCGGGAACAGTTGCTGGATCGCCGCAGCGTCGCTCAATTGCAGGGGCGTGAGCTGCAGGCGCGCGGTGGTGAAGGTAGGGATGCGGTTCATCTTGGCCTCGAAGCGGTAATGCATGGGGTGGGCGAGGGTGGGCAAGGTGTCGGCACCGAGGGTAAACCAAACCCATGCGCCAAGGCGATTGGATCGCGCAGGCCGGCACGCTGTAGCATGTGCGCCACGTTGGGCGCGACGCGCAAGGGGCGCGCCCTCACCACGCAATGACCATGGGGGGCGCATGAGCGACAACCAACCCTGCCGCGTCTGCGGCAACGTGATCCTGGCAAGCACCGCAGCGCGCACCGGCGGGTTGTGCATGCCCTGCAAGGGCGGCTACCGGGAGAACATCGAGAACGGCAAGCGCTACGCCCAGGAGCGCAAGCAGTACCTGGCCAGCCCGCAGGCGCTGTACTGGTCTGCACTGGTCGACCGGGTGTTCCGCACGCCCCAGGGGTTTGCCGGGCTGGCACTGGCCGAGCAGCACTATTACGCGGTCAACGTGCTGCAGGGCGAGGTGTACAACGGCGGTTTCGACCAGTACTTCGGCAACTCCTCGGGCGATCACTACGCCAGCGCGTGCGCGGGGCTGCGCGAACTCGGCGCGTTGCAGACCCTCGCGCTGCTGGAGGAGGCCAAGGGCCTGTTGTTCGGCGCCCAGGCAGTGCCTGCCGAGCAGGGCGAGCGTCAGTTGCGCATGCCCACCTATGCCGATGAGCCCGACCTGGCCTGCGAGGCCGCGCTGGATGCACTGGACACTCGCTTCTACCTCGACCCCGACCAGCTGGAGGAGCGCCTGGTGGCGTATGCGCGGCAACAGCAGCTGTTTGCCGCCGATTAGGTTTCGGGGTCCTGTTCTGCCAGGGGCGCGGGGTGTCAGTCGTTGCGGGCATGCACGGTATCCAGTACCAGCTCCATGCCCTGGGACATCAGCGCGCTGCCCGCGCGCAGCGGTTCGGGTGGCCCAATCGGCTTGAAGCCCAGCGCGGTGTACAGGTGCATGGCAGGGCTGTCCTGAATCGTGACCCCCAGCCGTACCCGCTGCATGTCGTGGCGGCGGGCCCAGTCCAGCGCTGCCTGCAGCAGTGCTCGTCCGGCGCCGCGCCCGCGGCAGGCCGGGTCGACCCACATCTGGAAGATCTCGGCAACGCCGGGCCCTGCACCGGCCAGCTTGCACCACACCAGCCCACAGGGCGCTTCGCCCTCCAGCGCAACAAACGCACGGCCCTGGCCGGAGCTTGCCGCCGCCTGCAAGCGCGCCGACCAGTCTTCATCGGTGCGCGTGGCCTCCGAGCCGTAGGTGCTGCCGAACGCATCCGGCGAGTCCTGCAGTGACTGCAGGCGCAGGTCGCGGTACAGCGGCCAGTGCGAGGGTTCGAGTGCTGTTGTGGCGATCATGCTGCTGTTCACCTTATCCATTGGTACTGCCTCAAGGCGTGTGCAGGGGTTCGCCAGCGGCTGCGGTGCGGTCCACCACGCGAATACTGTCACGTCCACCGCGCTTGGAGGCGTAGAGCGCGCTGTCGCTTTGTTCGATCAGGGCCGTGAGGCTGCCCGGCGGCTGGTCGAATAGGTTGGCGCCGATGCTCAGGGTCACTGGCGCAGGCGTGGGGAACAGCTGCGCGGCGGCCTGCCGGAACTGCTCGCGCAAGGCACCGCCCAGCGCCAGGATACGTTCGGTGGGGGCGTTGTTGAGCAGAATCACGAACTCATCGCCACCCAGTCGCGCCGCCAGGGCGCCGGTGGGCAGCACCGCGCGGATCATCTCGCTCAGGTCGACCAGCAGGCGATCACCGGCGCTATGCCCGAACAGGTCGTTGACCAGCTTGAAGTTGTCGATATCGATCAGTAGCAACGCTCCGGGCCGCGTGGCCGACACGTCTTCGAGCAGGCGCGGCGCACGGACTTCCAGGGCGCGGCGGTTGTACAGGGCCGTCAGCGGGTCACGGGCGGCCAGGCGGGCGATGCGTTTTTCTCGCCGGTAGCGCTCGGTGCCGGTCATCGACAGCGCAATCAGCATGATTGCCATGGCGCCTTCCACCAGCGAGATCTGGATGATCTGGCCGCGGAACGCCGCCAGGTCGATCAGCGTGCCGGGCACCACCGCCGTGATCGCCTTGGCCACGTAGAACAGGCCGTGCATCAGCAGCACGTAGCGCAGTTGCACCGCCCCCACGCTCAGCGACTTGCCATGCGGGCGCAGCAGTGCGCTGGCCTTGAGCGCCAGCAGCGCCACCAGCAGCGAGTTGACCAGCAGCATCAGCTTGGACCATTGCGGCTCCTCGGGTACCACCAGCAGCGCGAGCCATACCACGAAGACCAGGTACCAGCCCCGCGACAGCTGGGTTTGCGTGAAACGCCCGACACCCAGCAGGAACAGCCAGTGCGCCGTCACCAGCAGGCCATTGGCGAACCAGATACCGATCAGCAGCAGGCCGCTGCTGCGCAGCAGCGCGAGGGTACAGCCCACGGTGATGGTGGCGAACCCGGCGCTCCAGAACAGCAGCGAGGGTTCACGCACGCTGCGCCACTCGATCGCCAGGTACAGCGCGGCGGCCGCGGCGAGGGCGATCGTGATGGTGAGCATCGTGGGTGGGTCTAGCGCCATGGCGAGCGGGCCTGCATGAAGTGCACGGAAAGCGGCGATTGTAAGCGTTTGAATCGGTTTTTCGCAGTGCTTGCGCGAAGCGTTTCAGCCGGCTGTCGCAAACCTGGGCCAGCCTGTCGCGGGCAGTGCAAAAGACCCTATCGACCCTGTGGCCAATGGTCCTCGATTACGTACCACGGCGCCTTCGAAGCCACCTCCACATGGCGCTGCCTGTCGAACGTCAGGGGTGAGTCCAGGGTGCCCAGCGCAATCGAGATCCAGTCGGCATGGTCCCCCTGTGAGCGCGACCAGAACAGCGATGAACCGCAGTCGCCACAGAACTGGCGCGCTACCGACTCGGACGATGCGTACGACTTGAGCCGCTCGCCTCCCTGCAGCAGTTGCAGGTCGTCGCGCCTGACGCTGGCGTAGCTGGCGAACGCCGCCCCGTGGCCCTTGCGGCACTGGCTGCAATGGCAGTGCGAAACCGCCTTGAGGGGCGCGCTGAGCTGATAACGGATGGCGCCGCACAGGCAGCTGCCCTGGTACTGGTGTGTCATGGAAGGTCCAACCCGGTTGCTCGCAATACAGGGCCGACAGTCTAAGCTGATCCCTTGCCCGTCATGCAACACACCCTTTTGCCACCCTGCACCGAGGCCCCGCCCTATGCCGTTGTTTCGCCCTCCCTGCGCCAGCGCCCTGGCGCTCTGCCTGTCCTTCGCCTGTACCGGCGCCATCGCTTCCCCCGCCCAGGACCTGCTGGAAAAAGCCAAGGCCGAGCAGTCGAGCTACCTGGATACCCTCAAAACCCTGGTATCGGTGGACACCGGTACCGGCACCCAGCAAGGCCTCACCGACATCGGCGCATTGCTGGTCAAGCGCCTGGAGGCCCTGGGCGCCACGGTGCAGACCAGCGCCGCCACGCCCTCGGTGGGCAACAACATCGTCGGCACCTTCAAGGGCAGCGGCAGCAAGCGCTTCATGCTGATGGTGCATTACGACACCGTGTTCGGCCCCGGCACCGCCGCCAGGCGCCCGTTTCGCATCGAGGGCGAGCGTGCCTATGGCCCCGGGGTGGCCGACGCGAAGGGCGGGGTGGCGATGATCCTGCATGCGATCAAGCTGCTGCAGGATGTGCGCTTCAACGACTACGCCACCCTGACCGTGCTGTTCAACCCCGATGAAGAAATGGGCTCGCTCGGCTCCCGGCAGATCATTGCCGAGCTGGCGCGCAAGCATGACTACGTCTTCTCCTACGAGCCCCCGAACAAGGACGCGGTGACGGTGGCCACCAACGGCATCAACCAGCTGTTGCTGGAAGTGCGCGGTCGCTCGGCACACGCCGGCTCCGCCCCTGAAGACGGGCGCAACGCCTTGACCGAGCTGGCGCACCAGGTGGTGCAGCTCAAGGACCTGGGCGACCCGGCCAAAGGCACCACGGTCAACTGGACCCTGGCCAAGGCCGGCGAGAAAGCCAACATCATCCCGGCGCTGGCGACCGCCGAAGCCGACATGCGCTATGCCGACCTGTCCGAAAGCGACCGCGTGCTGGCCGACGCGCAACGTATCAGCCAGGCCCGGCTCATCGCCGACACGCAGGTCACGCTGACCCTGCGCAAGGGGCGCCCGCCGCTGGCCAGAAATGAAGGCTCCGCCGCCCTGGCCAGCACTGCCCAGCAGTTGTATGGCCAGATCGATCGCACCCTGGAACCCATCGCCATGCGTTTTGGCACCGACGCCGGCTATGCCTATGTGCCCGGCAGCGCCACGCCGGCGGTGCTCGAAACCATGGGCGTGGTCGGGGCCGGGTTGCACGCCGACGATGAATACATCGAACTGTCCAGCATCGCGCCGCGCCTGTACCTGACGGTGGCGATGATCCGGCACCTCTCGCAGTAGGCTGCACCGCGCCCTCCCGGCACCCGGGAGGGCGGGCGGTTTCAGCTGTGGTTGATGTCGCGGTCCTTGGTCTCGGGCAGGAAGAAGGTACCCAGGATGGCGGTCATCACCGCGATCACGATCGGGTACCACAGCCCGTAGTAGATATCCCCCGTGGCCGCGACCATGGCGAACGCCACCGTGGGCAGGAAGCCGCCGAACCAGCCGTTGCCGATATGGTAGGGCAGCGACATCGAGGTGTAGCGGATACGCGCCGGGAACAGCTCCACCAGCCACGCGGCGATCGGCCCGTAGACCATGGTCACGTAGATCACCAGGATGGTCAGCAGCAACAGCACCATGGGGTAGTTGGTCTTGTTCGGGTCGGCCTTTTCCGGGTAGCCGGCGTCCTTCAGGGCCGCGCCCAGGGTGGCGGCGAAAGCATCGTTCTGCGTCTTGAAGTCGGCGGCCGGCAGGCGGCTGCCGTCGAAGCTGGGCACCACCGTGCTGCCGATGCGCACCTGCGCCACGCTGCCGGGCTCGGCCTTTTCGTTCACGTAGGGGATCGCGCGCTTGGCCAGCACGCTCTTGGCCACGTCGCACGAACTGGTGAAGCGCGCCTTGCCCACCGGGTCGAACTGGAACGAACACTGCGCCGGGTCGGCGACCACCGTCACCGGGTTGCGTGCCTGGGCACTGAACACGTCGGGGTTGCCGTACTGGGTCAGCGCATGAAAGATCGGGAAGTAGGTCAGCGCCGCCAGGATGCAGCCGGCCATGATGATGCCCTTGCGCCCGATGCGGTCGGACAGGCTGCCGAAGATGACGAAGAACGGCGTGCCGATCAGCAGCGAACCGGCAATCAGCAGGTTGGCGGTCTGCGGGTCGATCTTGAGCGTCTGCAACAGAAAGAACAGCGCATAGAACTGCCCGGTGTACCACACCACCGCCTGGCCGGCGGTACCGCCGAGCAGCGACATGATCACCACCTTGAGGTTGTCCCAGCGGGCGAACGACTCGGTCAGCGGCGCCCTGGATGCCTTGCCTTCGGCCTTCATCCGGTTGAACACCGGCGACTCGCTCAGTTGCAGGCGGATGTACACCGACACGATCAGCAGCAGGATCGACAGCAGGAATGGTATGCGCCAGCCCCACGCCTCGAACGCCTCGGTGCCCAGCGCGGTACGGCACGCCAGGATCACCAGCAGCGACAGGAACAGCCCCAGCGTGGCGGTGGTCTGGATCCACGAGGTGAAGAAGCCGCGCTTGCCGGGCGGTGCGTGCTCGGCCACGTAGGTGGCGGCGCCGCCGTATTCACCGCCCAGCGCCAGGCCTTGCAGCAGGCGCAGGGTGATCAGGATCACCGGGGCCGCCACGCCGATGCTCGAGTAGCTGGGCAACAGGCCCACCACCGCGGTGGACACGCCCATGATCACGATGGTGATGAGGAAGGTGTGCTTGCGTCCGATCATGTCGCCCAGGCGGCCGAACACGATGGCGCCGAACGGCCTTACCGCAAACCCGGCGGCGAAGGCGAGCAGGGCGAAGATGAAGGCAGTGGTTTCGTTGACCCCGGCAAAGAAGTGCTTGGCGATGATCGCCGCCAGGGAGCCATACAGATAGAAGTCGTACCACTCGAACACGGTGCCCAGGGACGAGGCAAAGATGACCTTGCGTTCCTCTTTGGTGATCCCGCGCCTGGGCGCACTGCCTGTGGAAGTGCTGTCGATTGTCGCCATGAGTTTTCTCCGGATTGTTGTTGTAGGCCGGAACACCCACTGCCACTTCACCCAAGCCCTGGGGCTGATGTCATCGGACTACGCAATGCGCACAGACACCTCGCAGCGCTGCCCGCTCGTTTGAAGCATAATCAGCTTCGCGCAGATATCCACTCGCCGACGGTTGGCCGGACGGCAGGAGGGGGCTGCAATAACCAGACGTGATGAGAAAGGGACACGCAATGCCGCAAAATGCTGACGACTCGTTCTACGACCGCGCCGACGCCCATATAGAGCTGTCCAACGAGCAGCTCGGGCAGGTCCAGGACCTGGGCAAGGTGAGTGCCTCGATGATGTTCGGCACCACCCGGTTCAATGCCTGGGTGAGTGCGCGCAACTTCAAGTCGGGGGAAGAAATGGCGCAGGCACGCGAGGCGATGCTCACGTACTTCTGCGACCAGTACCGGATGATGCTCGAAGACAACCTGGACGACCATATCAACAACTTTGCGACATACATGCAGGGTTCGGCCAAGTAACGCGTTGCCCGCTTCGCCGGCAACGCCGGCTCCTACAAGGAAGAACCGTTATGGCAGGTGAATACAATCTGGCGCTGGTGATTGCCGCGGCGCTCAGCGCGCTGGCGGCCGTGCTGCACGTGGGTACGATCATCGCGGGGCCGACCTGGTATCGCCTGTTCGGGGCGGGTGAGCGCTTCATCCGGGCGGCGGAGGCGGGCCGGACCTTTCCGGCGGTGGTCACGGCAGCGATTGCGCTGGTGCTGCTGAGCTGGGCGGCCTTTGCATTGTCGGGGGCGGGCGTGATCGCGCCGCTGCCGTTGCTGCTGCCGGCGTTGTGCGCGATCACGCTGGTGTACTTGCTGCGCGGTATCGCCGGGCCCTTCGTGCTGGCCAATACCGGGCGCAGCCAGCGCTTCATCGTGGTGAGCTCGCTGGTGTGCCTGGGGTTCGGGGTGGTGCACCTGGTGGGGCTGGTGCAGGTCTGGGGCCGCCTGGGCTGATCCGCGAATGGCCGGGCTGGGGTGCCGGGCCGGTGCCGCCACCCGGTCGGCCTCAGGCCTGTGCAGCCACACTGGCCATGAACAACCCCAGTTTCTTCTGGAAGTCGGCCACCTGCTGGTTGCCGGTGTCCTCGTTGCAGCGCAGCTCCCATTTCAGGCGTGATGCCTGGCGCTGCACCGCATCGCACTCGGTATCCAGTTGCACCAGCCGGTTCAACTGTTCGCTGCGTTGCCCGGCCTGCTGGCTCAGCTCCACGAACCGCCAGGATTTGCCCGGCTGGATGTGGGTCTTGCGATAGCTGACCTGCAACGTGGGGCGTTCATCGTGCAGGTTGAGGTTGAGGTAGAACTTGATCTGCTTTTTCAGCACGCTCTGCAGGTTGAGATCGTCCACCACCTCGCGACGGCCGCTCAGGTAGTCCTCGATGAACGGCAGGTTGTCGCGGTTCTGCTCACTGAAGGTCGCCGGTTCGATCAGTGCTGGGGTCAGGTTGACGGCAATCTTCTCGAACTCCAGAAAGTAGGTGTGGATGTCGTCGAGCAGCGCCTTGCGCTCGTCGTGAAGCCGCTGCAGGTGCTGTTCGCTGTCGTGCAGTGCCTGGGCCAGCGCCGGCGATGTCTTGTCCGGGCTGTGCTTGCCCTGCAACGAGCGGAAGGCATAGCGGGCGAGGAAGTCGGACAGTGCCTCTTCCCCCCGGGCCGCCAGTGCCACTGCCTGGGCCTGCAGGTCGGCGGCCGCGCCCTCGAGGTCGCAATTGCGGAGCTTGGTCAACAAGGTGGTGAGTGTCGCTTGATCCATATGCAGCCCTCCCTTTGGCTGCCTCGCACAGTACTGCACCTGAGCGCCGGCCTGCCAGTGTCGGTGAAGCAGGTTGTTTCGGCGGCAATCATAAAAATCCACCGCAAGCTAATGAGAAGTATTACCATGCACGACTCCCGTCAGCCTGCGTCCCGGAACCCTGCCGATGCATCCACTTTCCAGCACCCACCATGCGGTGGGCGAACTCTACGTTCAACACCACAGCTGGTTGACGCAGATGCTGCGCCGCAAGCTGGGCAACCGGGAGCAGGCGCTGGACCTGGCGCAGGACACCTTCGTGCGCATCCTGCGCAGCGAGGCACCGCCGGTGTACCGCGAGCCGCGCGCCTACCTCACCACCGTGGCCAGCCGCCTGTGCATCCAGTACTTTCGGCGCCATGCGCTGGAGAAGGCCTACATGGAGTCGCTGGCGCATCTTGAACCGGCGCTGGTGCCGTCCCCGGAAACTCGCCTGCTGGTGCTCGAGGCGCTGGATGCGGTGGGCCAGGTGCTCGATGGGCTGGGCAGCAAGGTGCGCGAGATCTTCCTGCTGTCACAGCTTGACGGCCTGGCCTACGCGCAGATCGCCGAACACCAGGGCCTGACGGTGAACGTGGTGCAAAAGGCCATGCTCAAGGCCTACCGACACTGCTATGCGGCGGTCTACGGCGCATGAGCCGCTTCGCCCGGATCGACAACCAGCCGCTGGACCCCGGCGTGGTAGAGCAGGCCATGCTGTGGATGGTCACCCTGCAGTCGGGTGTCAGCAGCCTGGCCGAGCAGCAGGCCTGCCAGCACTGGCGCAATGAAAACCCCCAGCATGAACTGGCCTGGCAGCGTCTTGCCGGGCTCACCCATGACCTGCGCCAGGGCACCAGGACGTTACCGGCCGCCGGCGCGCGCGGATTGCTGCAGGCACGTGGCACTGCGTCGCGGCGCAATGTGCTCAAGGGCTTCGCCGGGCTGGGGGTGGTACTGGCGGCTGGCCTTAGCGTGCGTGAGCGGGTGCTGCTGCCGGAACTGTTCAGTGACTACCGCACCACCACCGGCGAGCGTCATCACGTGGCGTTGTCTGGCGAGGTGGAGCTGACCCTGGATACCCGCACCGGCGTGGATGCTCACGCAGACGTGCTGGCGCTCAACCTGGGGCGGGTCATGCTCACCCTGGGGCAAGGTGCTTCGCTGGCGGTGCGCACCGCCAATGGCTGGGTACGCCCCGAGCCCGCCTCGCGGCTGGTGGTCAGCCAGGGCCTGCCCGGGGTGTCGGGTACCCAGGTGCAGGTGCTGGCAGGCAGTGCCTCGATCGCCTGGCCCGGCAGCACCCGCATGACCTTGAGCGCCGGCCAGCAGGTGGCGTTCGGGCAGCAGGTCGGCAGTGTCGAACCCCTCGACGCGGGCGCCCAGGCCTGGGTTGACGGCCTGCTGATTGCCGAGCGCATGCCACTGGGCCAGGTGTTGGCCCAGCTCGACCGCTACCGGCGCGGCGTACTGCGCTGCGATCCGGCGGTGGCGGCCTTGCAGGTGTCGGGTTCGTTCTCCCTCGATCGGCCCGATGCCAGCCTCGACCTGCTGGCCAGTGTGTTGCCGATACGGGTACAGCGTGTGTTCGGCTACTGGGCAAACGTGGTCGTGGCCTGAGAACGATTATTTTTAACAGCGGCGGCAGTTTTTTCCATCTCATGCATCAAGACCAGGGAAGACGCTGAAAAACAGCGCATCGCCAACACCCTCAACCCATGGAATTGTTTATGCACAGCCGCCTCACTCCGCTTGCCGGTGCCTTGCGCACGGCCATCCTCGGGCTTTCCCTCGTATGCGCCAGCCAGGGCGTACTGGCCGGCGCCGATGCCCACGCCACCCACGCCTTCCATATCGGCGCCGGCAACCTCGATCGCGTGCTCGGCGCATTCGGCCAGCAGGCCGGGGTGATGATCGCGGTCGACTCGGCCCTGACCCAAGGCATCCACAGCAGCGGCCTGGACGGCAGCTACGCCATCGCCGAGGGCCTTGAGCGACTGCTCGCGCCCCAGGGCCTGCAGGCGATGCCCGAAGGCGAGGGCTACCGGGTAATGCCAAGGCTGGCCACCGGCAGTGCGCAGCTGGAGCTGCAGGCCACCGAAGTCAGCGCCAACCAGCTGGGCACCATCACCGAAGGCACCGGCTCCTACACGCCGGGCACCATCGCCACCGCCACGCGCATGGTGCTGACCCCGCGGGAAACCCCGCAGTCGATCTCGGTGGTCACGCGCCAGGCCATGGACGATTTCGGCCTGAACGCCATCGACGATGTGATGCGCCACACCCCCGGCATCACCGTGTCGACCTACGACAGTGAACGTACCAACTACTATTCGCGCGGCTTCTCCATCGTCAACTTCCAGTACGACGGCATCCCGACCCTGCGTGACGCGCAGTACTCGGCCGGGCAGACCCTTACCGACATGGCGATCTATGACCGGGTCGAGGTGCTCAAGGGCGCCACCGGCCTGCTCACCGGCGCGGGCGGCCCCGGTGGCACGATCAACCTGATCCGCAAGAAGCCGACGGCCGACTTCAGGGGGCATGTGGACCTGGGCGCCGGCTCCTGGGACAACTACCGCTCGGAGATCGACCTCAGCGGCCCGCTGACCGACAGTGGCAACGTGCGGGGCCGGGCGGTGGCCGCCTATCAGGACAAGCACTCGTTCATGGACCATTACGAGCGCAAGACCAGCGTGTACTACGGCATCCTGGAAGTGGACCTGGACGAAGACACCCTGCTGACCCTGGGCGCCGACTACCAGGACAGCGACCCCAGGGGCTCGGGCTGGTCGGGCAGCCGTCCGGTGTACGACTCCCAGGGCAACCCCATCAGCCTGCCGCGTTCGTTCAACAATGGCGCCAAGTGGAGCAGTTGGGAGCAGTACTCGCGCACGCTGTTCGCCACCCTGGAGCATCGCCTGGCCAATGACTGGGTCATCAAGGGTCAGTACAACCACCAGATCAATGGTTATGACGCGCCACTGGGCTCGGTGTCGCCCGACACCCCGACCGTGTCGTCGATCTATTCGCGCAAGTACACCGGCGAAACCACCAGCGACAGCGGCGACCTCTACGCCACCGGGCCGTTCAGCCTGTTCGGGCGCGAACACCAACTGGTGGTGGGTGGCTCGGTGTCCAGCTCGCACTGGAAGGGCGACAACTACAACAACGTCACCTACTTCGACAACGAATACGATCTGGAGAGCTGGCACGGTCAGGCCATCGAGCCGGACTGGGGCTCGGTGACAAAGCGCAACGACGAAACCACCCGGCAAAGTGGCGGCTACCTGACTGCGCGCTTCAGTGTCACCGATGACCTTTCGCTGCTGCTGGGCAGTCGCCTGGCAAACTTTCAGGTCACCGGCACCAGCGACAGCCAGGAGAGCGGACGGCTGGTGCCCTATGCCGGGGTGGTGTACGACCTCAACAGCAACTTCTCTGCGTATGCCAGCTACACCGATATCTTCCTGCCGCAGACGGCCTACCGTGACAGCCGCAACAGGATGCTCGAGCCCAACGAGGGCCAGAACTACGAGGTGGGCATCAAGGGTGAGTTCTACGACGGTCGCCTGAACACCAGCCTGGCCTACTTCGAAGTGCACGAAGATAACCGCCCGCAGGCCGACACGTTCTACAACGCCAGGCCAACCAACCCCGACATCGACTACGCCTACATGGGCATCAAGTCCAGAACCAAGGGCTACGAGGCAGAGGTGTCCGGGGAGCTGGCGCCCGGCTGGCAGGTGCAGGCCGGCTACACGCACAAGGTCAGCCGCGACCAGGGCGGGGCCAAGGTAGCTACCTGGGAGCCCGAAGATCAGCTCAACCTCTACACCACCTACAAACTTGGCGGGCGCCTCGACAAGCTCACGGTGGGTGGTGGGGCACGCTGGCAGGGCAAGGGCTGGCAGGTCCTCAACAACTACGCCAAGGGCACCAATGACACCTTCACCCAGACCCCGTACTGGCTGGTCGACCTGATGGCGCGCTACCAGTTCACCGAGCACCTGTCGGCGTCGGTCAACGTCTACAACCTGTTCGACAAGTACTACTACACCAACATCGGCTTCTATAACTCCTCGTACTACGGTGACCCGCGCAACGTGATGTTCAGCACTCGCTGGGACTTCTGACGTCCAGGCCCGCTCCCGTGTGGGGGCGGGTTCGACCTGCGATGGGTGCACCCGAAAAATCCGCGTCGGGCAAAAATCACTTCCGAGCTTTCGATTCCCGTGCAGTGAAGGCACAATGCGTGTCCTTTTTTTGGCCGGCCTTGCCGGGGGCCTCGAAATGATCAAGACGCCGTACTACCTCATCGACAAAACCAAGCTGCTGCACAACATGCAGAAGATCGCCTATGTGCGCGAACAGTCCGGGGCCAAGGCCCTGCTGGCGCTCAAGTGCTTCGCCACCTGGTCGGTGTTCGACCTGATGCAGCAGTACATGGACGGCACCACCTCGTCCTCGCTCTACGAGCTCAAGCTCGGCCGCCAGAAGTTCGAAGGCGAGACCCACGCCTACAGCGTGGCCTGGGCCGACGATGAAATCGACGAGATGATCGAGAACTGCGACAAGATCATCTTCAACTCCATCGGCCAGCTGCAGCGCTATGCCCAGGCCACCGAAGGCAAGGTGCGCGGCCTGCGCGTCAACCCGCAGGTGAGCAGCTCGGACTACCTGCTGGCCGACCCGGCGCGCCCGTTCAGCCGCCTGGGCGAATGGGACCCGGTCAAGATCGATGCGGTCATGTCGCAGATCTCCGGCTTCATGTTCCACAACAACTGCGAGAACGGCGATTTCGGCCTGTTCGACCAGATGCTCAACACCATCGAAGAGCGCTTCGGCGAGCTGCTGCACAAGGTCGAGTGGGTGAGCCTGGGCGGCGGTATCCACTTCACCGGCGAAGACTATGCACTGGATGCATTCTGCGCGCGCCTGAAGGCGTTCTCGCAGAAGTACGGCGTGCAGGTGTACCTGGAGCCGGGCGAAGCGGCGATCACCCAGAGCGCTTCGCTGGAAGTGACCGTGCTCGACACCCTGTACAACGGCAAGCACCTGGCCGTGGTCGACAGCTCCATCGAGGCGCACATGCTCGACCTGCTGATCTATCGCCTCAACGCCAAGCTGGCGCCCAGCGAGGGTGAGCACACCTACATGGTATGCGGCAAATCCTGCCTGGCCGGGGATATCTTCGGCGAGTATCAATTCGATCGTCCGCTGGCCATCGGCGATCGGCTGTCGTTCATCGACGCGGCAGGCTACACCATGGTCAAGAAAAACTGGTTCAACGGTTTGAAGATGCCATCCATCGTAGTGAAACAACTTGACGGTACTGTCGAGGTGGTTCGCGAATTTGGTTTTGACGACTACCTGTCCAGCCTCTCGTAAGCTGGCGGAAAGGAGAGATAAAGAAATTGAAGAAAAACGTTCTTATCATTGGTGCAGGAGGTGTCGCCAAGGTGGTGGCCCACAAGTGCGCGCAGCACAACGACGAACTCGGTCGTATTGCCATCGCGTCACGCAACATCTCCAAATGCCAGGCCATCATCGACAGCGTCAAGGCCAAGGGTAGCCTGAAGGTACCCGCCGACATCACGGCCTTTTCGCTCAATGCTCTGGATGTCGAGGCAACCAAGGCGCTGATCCGCGAAACCGAATCGCAGATCGTGATCAACGTCGGTTCCGCCTTCCTCAACATGTCGGTGCTGCGTGCCTGCATCGATACCGGCGTGGCCTACCTGGACACCGCCATTCACGAAGAACCGGGCAAGATCTGCGAGACGCCGCCCTGGTATGGCAACTACGAGTGGAAGCACCTCGAGGAATGCCAGCAGAAGAACATCACCGCCATTCTTGGCGTGGGCTTCGACCCGGGTGTGGTCAATGCCTATGCAGCACTGGCGCAACAACAGTATTTCGACCGCATTGATTCGATCGACATTCTCGACGTCAATGCCGGCTCCCATGGCAAGTATTTCGCCACCAATTTCGACCCGGAAATCAATTTCCGCGAATTCACCGGACAGGTGTGGAGCTGGCAGAACAGCCAGTGGACCAGCAACACCATGTTCGAAGTCAAGCGTACCGACGACCTGCCGGTGGTGGGTTCGCAGAACCTGTACCTGACCGGCCATGACGAAGTGCACTCGCTGTCCAAGAACCTCGACGTGCCGAACGTGCGTTTCTGGATGAGCTTCGGCGAGCACTACATCAATGTGTTCACCGTACTGAAGAACCTGGGCCTGCTGTCCGAGCAACCGGTGAAGACCGCCGAGGGCCTGGAAGTGGTGCCGCTCAAGGTGGTCAAGGCCGTGCTGCCGGATCCGTCTTCGCTGGCGCCGGGCTACACCGGCAAGACCTGCATTGGCGACCTGGTCAAGGGCACCAAGGACGGCCAGCCACGCGAAGTGTTCATCTACAACGTGGCTGATCACGAAGAGGCCTATGCCGAGACCGACAGCCAGGGCATCTCCTACACCGCGGGCGTGCCGCCGGTGGCGGCGGCCCTGCTGGTGGCCCGTGGCGAGTGGGACGTGCAGCGCATGGCCAACGTCGAGGAACTGCCGGCCGAGCCGTTCCTGAAGGCGCTGGACGTGATGGGCCTGCCGACCCGCATCAAGGACGAGAACGGCGATCGTCCCTGGAACTGACGGGTTCAGGCTGACAAAAAAAGGGGGGCGCCGTGATGGCGTCCCCCTTTTTTGTCTGATAGTTCGTGGCGATCGGTCTTGCGAGCGCTGCGCGCTCGATCGCGGGTCAAGCCCGCTCCCACAGGAAATGTGCGCTGGGTTCGGACCCAGTGATGTTCTCTGTGGGAGCGGGCTTGACCCGCGATAGGCACCAACCTCTATCTATTTACGGCGTGCCAGCATCGGGGTTCGCGGCGGTATCAAGCGCTTTGAGCCCGTAGCCTCGAACGCCGAGGCCAGGCGCAGCAACGCCGAGTCATCATACGCCCGCCCGGCGAAGGTCAGCCCCACCGGCATGCCGATGTCCGCCATCACCCCCATCGGCACCGTCACCGTCGGCACCCCAAGGTGACGGATCGCCAGGTTGCCGTTGGCCACCCACACCCCGTTGCTCCAGGCAATATCCGCCGAGGCGGGGTTTACATCGGCATCGGCCGGGGCCACATCGGCCACCGTCGGGAACAGCACCGCATCCAGCCCCAGCCTGTCCATCCAGTCTTCCAGGTCGATGCGCCGCGTCTGCTCCAGCCCGCGCAGGCCATCGGGCAGGGTAGCGATCTGGTCCCACTGCGTGATGCCGCGCTCGGCCATGCGCACATACTCGTCCATGCCCGCCGCCAGGTCGCCCTCGCGGTTGGGCAGGGTGCCGGGGTCGTGGGGGAAGATCTTCGGCCCGTCCACGTCCACCAGGCGGTTGAGCTGCGGGTCGCCGTTGGCCTGCAGGAAGTCGTCGAAGGCCCAGGCCGTCAGGTCCCACAGTTCATGGTGCAGGAATGCCTTGGACACCAGGCCGCGATTGAACACGGTGGGCGCACCTGGGCGGTCGCCCTCGCAGTTCGATACCAGCGGGAAATCCACTTCGAGCACCTCGGCGCCGGCTGCTTCCAGTGCCTTGCGCGCCGCCTCCCACAGTGCGATCACCGAAGGCCGCGTGTTGATGCGCTGGCCGGTCGGGCCGCCGATGCCGGGGCTGTCCGAGGTGCCGGCATCCGGGTCCTTGTTGATGTACATGCGCGGGATGCCGAAGCGCTTGCCGGCCAGCGCCGCGCTGTCCGCCGCCAGTTGCGGGTAGGCGGCGGGGCGCACCGAGGCCACGCTGGGGATCGGCACCCAGGGCTGCAGGCGCCACAGGTCGCCGCGGGTGTCGGGGTCTTCGGCCACCACCACGTCGAGCACTTCGAGCAGGTCGGCCATGGTGCGGGCGAAGGGCACCACCACGTCCATGGTCGGCGTCAGCGGCCAGTTGCCGCGCACCGAGATCACCCCGCGCGAAGGGGTGTAGGCGCACAGGCCATTGTTGGAGGCCGGGCCGCGGCCGCTGGACCAGGTTTCCTCGGCCAGGCCGAACGCGGCGAAGCTGGCCGCCGTGGCCGTGCCCGCGCCGTTGGACGAGCCCGAGGCGAAGGGTGCGGTGAGGTAGGCGGCGTTGTACGGGCTTTCGGCCCGGCCATACACGCCGCGCTGCATGCCGCCGTTGGCCATTGGCGGCATGTTGGTCTTGCCCAGGCAGATCGCCCCGGCGCCGCGCAGGCGCTCGATGGTGAAGGCGTCGCGGTAGGCCACCAGGTTGGCGAAGGCCGGGCTGCCGGAGGCGGCGGTCATGCCCTTGACCAGGTAACTGTCCTTGGCGGTGTAGGGGATGCCGTCGAGCGGGCCGAGGGGTTTGCCCTGGGCACGACGCTCGTCGGATGCCTGGGCTTCGCGCAGGGCTTCGGGGTTGCGCACCACCACCGCATTGAGCGCGGTGGGCGTGTCTGCGCCGTCGTAGGCATCGATGCGGGCGAGGTAGGCCTTCACCAGCTCGACCGAGGTGGTCTGGCCCGATTCGAGGGCGGCGCGCAGCTGCGCAATGGAAACTTCGGTGACTTCGATCATGCGG
This sequence comes from Pseudomonas sp. PS01300, assembly GCF_029960155.1. Classification (NCBI taxonomy): domain Bacteria; kingdom Pseudomonadati; phylum Pseudomonadota; class Gammaproteobacteria; order Pseudomonadales; family Pseudomonadaceae; genus Pseudomonas; species Pseudomonas sp. PS01300. The sequence goes on from NZ_JASCPN010000014.1 coordinate 69,556, forward strand.
TGGTTACCAGCGGCCAAAGGGGTCATGAGTGATGGCGGGAATCATAGCGGTTTAAGGTTCAGGTGTCCGCCCGGCGAGGGCCCTGGCAGATGACCTCAGATCACCTGTGCGCTGAAAAACCATCCTTTGTAAAGGCCTGCCTGCGTGCCGCCTAATCGCCTCCGACCGCGCCCTGCGCGGCAATCGCTCACTAAAACAAATAAAGGCGAAGTCATGCACGAAGACGCAGGTTTGTTACTGATATTGATGGCGGCCATCGGCCTGATCGTGGTGCTGGTGGTCAGGTTTCGGGTGCACTCGTTCCTGGCCCTGATGCTGGCCAGTTTTGTGGTGGGCGCCGGGGCCGGCATGCCGCTGCCGGCCATCGCCGATTCGTTCGAGAAGGGCATGGGCGGCACCCTGGGTTTTCTTGCGGCGGTGATCGGCCTGGGCAGCATCCTGGGCAAACTGCTGGAGGTGTCGGGCGGCGCCGAACGCATTGCGCGCTCGCTGCTCGAGGCCCTGGGTGAACAGCGCACGGCGTGGGCCATGATGCTGGTGGGCTTCGTGGTGGGCATACCGGTGTTTTTCGAAGTCGGTTTCGTGTTGCTGATACCACTGATCTACGTGGTGGCCCGCCAGACCCGGCTCAACATCCTCTACGTCGGCCTGCCACTGGCCGTATCGCTGATGACCGTGCACTGCATGCTGCCGCCGCACCCGGCGGCAATGGCCATCACCCAGCTGCTGGGGGGCGACGTGGGCAAGGTGATCCTGTACGGGCTGATCGTCGGCCTGCCGACCGCGGTGATTGCCGGCCCGGTATGGGCCACGCTGGTGTGCCCGCGGCACGCCGCGCCCGACGCGCAGGCCGCGGCAGAGCCTGCCGCCACGCCAGCCGCTGGCCGGTCGATGCCGGGCCTGGGCCTGACCCTGCTGGTGATTCTGCTGCCGCTGCTGCTGATGGTGGGCAAGACCCTGGCCAGCATGACCCTGGCGCCCGAGGCCGGGCTGTACCGGCTGATGATGTTCCTCGGCAACCCGCTCACTGCCCTGGCCATCGCGGTGTGCTTCGCCTACTGGGCACTGGGCCTGCGCCGTGGCCTGGGCATGGCCCGGTTGCAGGCGCTGACTGCCGGCTCCTTCACCCCGCTGGCCAGTATCCTGTTGATCATCGGTGCCGGCGGTGCCTTCAATGGCGTACTGATCGACAGCGGGGTCGGCAAGGTACTGGCCAGCACCCTGTCGCAGTGGGACCTGAACCCGATCCTGCTGGCCTGGTTCGTCGCCGGGCTGATGCACCTGGCGGTCGGCTCGGCCACCGTGGCAATGGTCAGCGCCGCCGGCATGGTGCTGCCGCTGCTGGACGCGATGCCGGGGCAGAACCGCGAGATCGTGATCATTGCCATTGGCGCCGGCGCGATTGGCTGGACTACCGTCACCGACTCGGCGTTCTGGGTGGTCAAGGAATACCTGGGCGTGTCGCTGGGCGAGGCGCTCAAAAAATTCACCGCCGCGACACTGCTGGCTTCGGTCGTGGCCCTGGGCATGACCCTGTTGCTGTCGCACTGGGTATGAGCCTGCCCGTACTACCGTCACTTTTCTGGAGAACCGCATGATTCACGACAAGACCCTGGACCAGTGGCAGCACAGCCACCCCTTGATCGCCGACCTGGTGCGCCTGCAACCGACCACCTGGTTCAACCCGGGCCTGGCCCCGACAGCGCAGGCGCTGGGCGACGTGCCGCTGACCCTGGCCGATGTGGACGACGCCAGCGCGCGGCTGGAACGTTTTGCCAGCTACATTGCCTCGGCCTTCCCGCAGACGGCGGTGAGCAAGGGCATCATCGAGTCGCCCCTGCTGCCGTTGGCGCAGGTGCAGGCCGCGCTGTGCGCCGAAGCGCAGGTACCCGTGCAGGGCGCGCTGTGGCTCAAGGCCGACAACCTGCTGCCGATCTCCGGCTCGATCAAGGCGCGTGGCGGTATCTACGAGGTGCTCAAGCACGCCGAAGACCTCGCATTGGCGGCGGGCATCCTGCAGCCTGGGGATGACTACGCGAGCCTCGACAGCGACCGCGCGCGGGCATTTTTCGGCCAGTACAGCGTGGCGGTCGGCTCCACCGGCAACCTGGGCCTGTCCATCGGCATCATGAGTGCGCGCCTGGGCTTCAAGGCCAGCGTGCACATGTCGGCCGACGCCCGGCAGTGGAAGAAGGACCGCTTGCGCAGTTGCGGGGTGGAGGTGATCGAGTATGCGTCCGACTACAGCGTGGCGGTGGAGCAGGGGCGCCAGCAGGCCGAGGCCGACCCGCGCTGCCATTTCGTCGATGACGAAAACTCCATCAACCTGTTCCTCGGCTACGCGGTGGCGGCGCGTCGCCTGCAACGCCAGCTTGAAGCGGCGGGCATCAGGGTGGATGCCGAGCACCCGCTGTTCGTCTACCTGCCATGCGGTGTTGGTGGCGGCCCTGGCGGGGTGGCATTCGGTCTGAAGCAGATCTTCGCCGACGCGGTGCACTGCGTGTTCGCCGAGCCGACCCATTCGCCCTGCATGCTGCTGGGGGTGTACACCGGGCTGCACGAGCAGGTCAGCGTGTACGACTTCGGCATCGACAACCGCACCGCCGCCGACGGCCTGGCGGTGGGGCGCCCGTCCGGGTTTGTCGGGCGCTCCATGCAGCGCCTGATCGACGGCTACTACACCGTTACCGACGAGCAGCTGTATCGGCAACTGGCGCAACTCGAAGCCATCGAGGGCCATCGCCTGGAACCCTCGGCGCTGGCCGGGCTGCCGGGGTTCCTGCGGGTGACCGGGGAACGGCAGGGCTATCGCCAGCGCCTGGGCCTGAGCGCGCAGCGCCTGACCAATGCCACGCACCTGGTGTGGGGCACCGGCGGCAGCATGGTGCCGGACGATGAAATGCAGGCGTATCTGGCGCAGGGCCGTACACTGCTGGCCGGACACTAGCGGAACCTGCACCGATGCTGAACCTGCCCCCGCGTTTGAGCGCACGCCTGAACAGCTCGCAATTTGCCAACCTGCACACCTTTCTGGTGGCGGCGCGGCACCTGAGCTTTGCCCAGGCAGCCGAGGAGCTGTGCCTGACCCCCAGTGCGGTGAGCCACCGTATCGCCCGCCTGGAGCAGGCCCTGGCGCTGCGCCTGTTCGAGCGGCTGACCCGGCGCATACGCCTGACAGCCGAGGGCGAGCGGGTGTTCGCGATACTGCAGGGGGTGATGGAGCAGCTGGGAGATGCCCTGGAGCCATCGCCCGAGGCCGAGCTGCGCGGGGCGGTGGCGTTGTACGCGCGCCCGTCCGCAGCGCAATGCTGGCTGGTGCCGCGCCTGGCCGACTTCCACCAGCGCTACCCGAACATCGCGCTGGACGTGCGGGTGGGCAACGATGCGGTCGACTTTCGCACGCACAACATCGACCTGGCGCTGCTGTACGCCAATGGCGAGTTTCCCGGCCTGGTCAGCCATGCGCTGATGAGCGAGACCATCGCCCCGGTGTGCAGCCCGCGCTATGCCGAGCTGCACCAGCTGTTCGACAACCCTGCCAATCTGCGCCAGTGCACCTTGCTGCACGATGCACTGGCCTGGGAGAACGCGGTGTTCGATGCCGAGTGGCAATTGTGGGCTGGCCAGCAGGGGCTGCTGGACGCCTTGCCGCAGCGCGGCCTGACCTTCGACCGGTCGGACCTGTGCGTGACGGCGGCCATCCACCACGCCGGTATCGCCATCGGCCGCCAGCGCCTGGTGCAGGCGCGTATCGACCAGGGCGAGCTGGTGCTGCCGTTCGGCGGGTTTTCCCAGCCGGGGCGCTATGACTACTTTCTGGTTCACCCGCCGCGCGACCCGTTGCCCCGGCGGGTGCAGGTACTGATCGACTGGCTCAAGGGTTGCGCCGCGGGCGACTAGACTGCAGAGGTCTGTCGCTTTTCTGTGGAGAACCACGATGAACAGCAAGAACACGATCTGCCTCTGGTACGACGGCGCGGCGCTGGAGGCTGCCACCTTTTACGCCAGCATCTTTCCCGACAGCGCGGTGGGCGCCGTGCACCGTGCCCCCGGCGACTTCCCTGCCGGCAAGCAGGGCGATGTACTGACCGTGGAGTTCACGGTCATGGGCATCCCGTGCCTGGGCCTCAATGGCGGCTCGGCCTTCCATCACAGCGAGGCGTTCTCGTTCCAGGTGGCCACCGACGACCAGGCCGAGACCGACCGCCTGTGGCAGGCGATCATCGGCAACGGCGGCCAGGCCAGCGTGTGCGGCTGGTGCAAGGACAAGTGGGGGCTGTCGTGGCAGATCACCCCGCGCGCGCTGACCGCCGCGATCACTCACCCCGACCCGGCTGCGGCCAAGCGTGCCTTCGACGCGATGATGCAGATGGACAAGATAGACATCGCCGCCATCGAGGCCGCCTTGCGACCCCAGGCACCGACGCGAGAGTAAATTCGCCGACAACTGCACAACAGGCTTTGTGACGCGCGTGTGTGCGGGCATAGTAGCGCCCGCACGCCAGCGCGCGCGTGCGTCACTATAAAACGAGCGGTTCGGCATGCGCCCCTTCGGGCCGGTGCATGACAAGATCGCCACACGAAGGAGGCTGTGCCTTGTCAACCGTAGAGAAGCATCTATCCAGGCTTGAGTGGAGCGACGTCTGGGCTGGCTTCAAGCAACTCTTGCCGATTTCCCTGTTCGTCGTGGTGTTCGGTGTGGCCTTCGGCCTCGCTGCAGCCCAGACGGGGCTGGGGGACGCGGCGACCCTGCTGATGAGCGCACTGGTGTTCGCCGGCGCCTCGCAGTTCGCCGCGCTGGAACTGTGGGGCGAGCAGGTACCGCTGGTGCCGCTGATTATCACCGTGTTCGCCATCAATGCCCGTCACCTGCTGATGGGCGCCACGCTGTACCCGTGGCTGCGCGAGCTGCCCACTGCCCGGCGCTACGGCGTGATGCTGGTGGTGTCCGACGCCAACTGGGCGATGGCCATGCAGGCATTGAACGCCGGCAAGCCGGGCCTGGGCCTGGTGCTGGGCGGCGGTATCGCGCTGTGGTCGGCGTGGTGCCTGGGCAGTTGGCTGGGGCTGCATTTCGGCAATGCGATCCACGACCCGGTCAGCCTGGGCCTGGACATGGTGATGGGCTGCTTTCTGCTGGCGATGGTGCTGGGCGGGCACAAGAGCCTGCGCATGCTGATGATCTGGATCGTGGCGGCCGGTTCGTCGCTGCTGGCCTACTGGTACCTGCCGGAGAACAGCCACGTGGTGGTGGGCGCGCTGGCGGGCGGCATTCTGGGTGTGGTGTGGATGGAGAACAAGCATGAACGTTGAAACTGCAGGCGCCGGCACGCTGCTGCTGGTGGTGATCATGGGCCTGGTGACCCTGGCCACCCGTTGGGGGGGTGTGTTCGTGATGTCGTTCGTGCCCATCAACTACCGCGTGCAGCAGTTCATCAGCGCGATGTCCGGCTCGGTGCTGGTGGCGGTGCTGACGCCGTTGGCGGTGAACGGCGACAACGGCGCACGCCTGGCGCTGCTGAGCACGGCGGTGGTGATGCTGCTGGTGAAAAAGCCGCTGCCGGCGATTGCGGCAGGCATTGTGGCAGCGGCGCTGGTGCGGGCGCTGTAGGGGGCCGAAGGGCACCTGGCATTGCTGCATCAGGTGCACATATGTTCGGCAATGGCGCTGTATTGTCGTTTACGGGTGCGCTAATTAGCCTTTGCAGACCTTCAACCACTGCAAGAGGCAACATCATGGTGACTTCAATCACGCTCCAGGCGGTAGGCGCCCCCGAGGTGATGCAGCTTCAGGCCGGCGCCGTGCAAGCGCCAGGCCCGGGCCAGGTGTGGCTTGAACAGGCCGCGATCGGCGTCAACCCGCTGGACATCAACCAGCGCAAGGGCACTGTGCCGATTGCGTTGCCGTCCGCGCTGGGCCTGGAAGGTGCCGGCACCGTGCGGGCGCTGGGGGCGGGCGTGACCGAGGTGGCCGTGGGCGACCGTGTGGCCTATGCCACCGGGCCGCTGGGTGGCTATGCCAGTGCACGCCTGTACCCGGCCGAGCGCCTGGTCAGGCTGCCCGCTGCCGTGTCGTTCGAAGACGCGGCTGCCGTGCTGTTCAAGGGCATCACCGCCCAGTACCTGCTCAAGGCGAGCTACCCGGTAGGCCCCGGCACGCGTGTGCTGATCTACGGTGCGGCGGGGGCGGTAGGGCAGATCATGGTGCCGTGGGCCAGGCACCTGGGCGCCCATGTGATTGGTGTGGTGTCCAGGGCGCAAAGCGTCGAGCGCGCCAAGGCGGCCGGCTGCAATGCGGTGCTGGTGTTCGACGCAGCCACGTTGGCGGCCCAGGTGAGCGAGCTGACCCAGGGCCACAAGGTCGATGTGGTCTACGATTCGGTCGGCCGGGTGAGCTGGGAGGCGTCGCTGGACAGCCTGCGCCCGCGCGGCACGCTGGTGTCGTTCGGCGCCACCAGCGGCGTGCCCCCAGCGGTCGAGGTGGGCACGCTGAACGCCAAGGGCTCGCTGTTCCTCACCCGGCCGTCACTGGCGGCACATACCGCCAGCCCCCAGGAGTACCAGCAGCGCGCACAGGATGTGCTGGATGCACTGGCGGCGGGTATCATCCAGCCGCACATATGGCAACGCTACCCCCTGGCCGACGTGGCCAGCGCCCATGCTGCCATCGAGCAAGGCCGGTCCCAGGGGGCGGTCGTGCTGATCCCCTGACCGACCCGCACGAGGCCGACCTCACCGATGGACCCTTTCGACAGCCGTCAGGCCGATGAATTTGCCACCTTGCTGGCGCTGCACGAGCACGGCTCGTTCGCTGCCGCCGGCCGGGTGCTGCAACGCCATGCCTCGGTGCTGTCCAAGCGCCTGGCGGCTCTGGAGCAGCGCCTGGGTATCCGCCTGGTGGAGCGAACCACCCGGCAACTGCGCTTCACCGACGAGGGCACGCGGCTGGTGGAGCGCCTGCAGCATGCCGCCAGCCTGATCAGCACGGCCGAACTCGAGGCCTGCAACGGTGCGGCGCAGGTGCGCGGGCGGCTACGCGTGGCGCTGCCGGGGGCGATGGGCCGGCGCTGGCTGAGCCCGCTGGTGGCCGGGTTTTCCCTGGCCTACCCCGAGGTGACCGTCGACGTCGACTATGCCGACCGCTTCGTCGATATCGTGGGCGAAGGCTTCGACGTGGCCGTGCGCGTCGGCGAGCTGGCCGACAACCGGCTGGTGGCGCGCAAGCTGTGCGAGCACACGCGCATCCTGTGCGCTGCGCCGGCCTACCTGCATCGTCACGGCGCACCGCAACGGCCATCCGACCTGGCCGGGCACAATTGCCTGGGTTTCAGCGGCTTGCGTTCGTTCCCCGACTGGCGCCTGAACGGGCAGGGCGGGCAGCAGACGGTGCGGGTGCAGGGCAGCCTGATCAGCAATGACAATGAAGCACTGCTGGTGGCGGCGCGCTGCGGCGTGGGGATTCTGGCCGGTGGCGACTGGATGATGCACCAGGACCTGGCCGAGGGGCGCCTGGTGCGGGTGCTACCCCAGTGGCAGCTGGACTCGGCGTCGGGCATCTACCTGATGCGGCCTTCGGCGCGCTTCACCACGGCCACTACCCTGGCGTTCAAGCACTGGATGGAGGCGGCCTTCGCCAAGGGGGCGCCATGGCAGCGCGCTGGGGCGTCTGCCGCATAGCACTCAGGCCAGCCCCGCCATGCGCGCCGCGCGCAAGGCGAACCACAGCGTGGCCACGTCCTCGGTACTGTCCAGCGAGCGGCCGGTGATCTCTTCGATGCGGCGCATGCGGTACACCAGCGTCTGCTTGTGCACGTGCAGCTGCGCGGCCGCCGCCAGCCACGAGCGGTTGTGTTGCAGAAACACCTGCAGGGTGTGCAGCAGCTGGGTGTTCTGCTGGCTGTCGTAGTCGGCCAGCGGGCCCAGTACGTTGCGGAAGGTACGTTCGGCTTCATCCAGGCTCTGCGCCAGCCACGGTACGCTGGCGCCGGCCTGGGCGTAGGTCACCAGCGGTTGCGCGGCGCTGGTGTGGGCCAGTGCCAGGCGCGCCTCGCGCAGCGCCTCGACACTGCGCCCGGCGTGGCCCAGCGGGTTGCTCACCCCCAGCGGCGCCTGCAGTTGCGCCTGCAACTGCGGGATGCACTCGGCGGCGCCGAGCACGATCAGGTCATCGCCCTGAACCCGAATCAGCACGCGACGACCCTGGCGTTGCAGGGCTTCGTCGCAGGCCGCCGGTGACACCCCGGCGGCGCGGCCGAGCAGCAGGCAGGCCTGTTCGGCGCCGATGTCGAAGGCGGCCAGGCGCTGTTGTGCCTGATGCGCCGGCAGACGCTGCTGCAACAGGTCGTCCAGCAGCTCGGAGCCCAGGCGCAGGTTGCGCTCGTTGTCGACCCGCAGGCGCTCCAGCTCGATGCCCAGCACCGCCACCACATGGTGCAACAGGCCGTAGTCGAGCAGCCCGTCACCTTCGGCCACCAGCAGGCAGTCGGCCTGGGACGGCAGCGCCATCACCAGCAGCTCGCCCGCCTCCAGCGCGTGGCGCTGCACCACCGGCCGGTTGCCCGAGGTGTCGCGCTGGCGGGCCGCCAGCCATTGGCGCTGGCTTGTCGGCAGGCCGCCGAGTGCGTCGCGCCAGGGCGCGAGCGACGCGGCGTCGAGCAGGGTCAGGCGCGCCTGCACGTCCTTTTCCAGGCGCTTGAGCAGTGCGCCCAGGCCCAGCCCCTGGATGCTCATGCGGGCACTTTCGTAGACCCGGGTGATGGCATTGCGGCGCGCCTGCTCCTCCTGCTGGCCGGCATCGACGATGGCCCGCGTGACGGCGGCGAAGGGCACGCCGTAGTGGGTGAACATCACCGCAAAGTCCAGGGCGTCGGCCCGCTCCATCAAGGCCTCGAGGTTGGCCGGGGCCTGCATGTTCTCGCCGATCATCATGCCCGCCAGGCCAGCGGCCGCGAGGTTTTCCACGTACGCGCGCTGGGCATCGGCATCGGCGGGTATGCCGATGCCGGTGGTCATCAGCAGGTCGGCGTCGCCCAGCCATTCGCTGGGGTCGGCCAGTTCGCACACGTGGGCCCAGCGTACCGGCTTGCCCAGCCCTGCGGCACCGCTGATGACGCGGGTGCGCAGTTCGGGCAGGGCGATGATGTCGCTGACAGACAGGGCCATGGGGCAGCTTCCGGGGCAGGGTGACGGCCAGTGTAACCGGGCATGGCGCGCCTTTGAACGGCTTTGTACGAACGTATGAAGGTACGCGGCTGAATCTTGTTTGCGTCTGATTGTGGCGACCCGGCTGCGGCTCGACACTTGGCCTACTGAGCCATCCCGACCCGGAGAACATAACAATGCACAAGAATCTGGCCTTTTCGCTCACCCTGATCGCTGCCGCTGCGTGCAGCACATCGGCGCTGGCCGACCTCACCGTGGTGTCCCACGGCGGGGCCAACAAGGCCGCACAGGTGGCGGCCTTCTATGACACCTACCAGGCACAGACCGGCACCCGCATCGTGGCCGGCGAGTTCAATGGCGAGATGGCCAAGGTCAAGGTGATGGTCGATACCGGCAGCGTCTCGTGGGACGTGGTCGAGATGGAGATGCCCGAGCTTGCACGCGCCTGTGAAGAAGGCCTGCTCGAAGAGTTCGCCCCCGACCCGGCCGTGGCCGCGCAACTGCTGCCCGGTGCGGTACAGCCGTGCGGCGTGGGCTTTTTCGTGTGGTCGACGGTGATCGCCTACAACGCCGACAAGCTCAAGGTGGCCCCCACCAGCTGGGACGACTTCTGGAACCTGGAGAAATTCCCCGGCAAGCGCGGGCTGCGCAAGGGCGCCATGTACACCCTGGAATTCGCCCTGCTGGCCGACGGCGTGCCGGCGGCCGATGTCTACACCCTGCTGGCCACCCGTGAAGGCCAGGACCGCGCCTTCGCCAAGCTCGACCAGATCAAGTCGAGCATCCAGTGGTGGGAGGCCGGCGCCCAGCCGCCGCAATACCTGGCCTCGGGCGACGTGGTGATGAGCTCGGCCTACAGCGGCCGGATCAGCGCGGTGCAGAGCCAGACGCCGCTGCGCATCGTGTGGAATGGCGGCATCTATGACATGGACGCCTGGGCCATCCCGCGTGGGGCCAAGAAGCGCGACGAAGCACTGAAGTTCATCAACCACACCCTCAAGGCCGAGCAGCAGAAGGGCTACGCCGAACAGATCGCCTACGGGCCGGTCAACCGCGAGGCCCTGGGCCTGCTGAGCGAGCAGCGGGTCAGCGAGCTGCCCACCGGCAGCCCCAACCTGCAAGGCCAGTTGCCGATGAACGCAAGCTTCTGGGCCGACCACGGCGAACTGCTCGAACAGCGCTTCAACGCCTGGGCGGCACGCTCATGAAACTGACCCCCAGCGCACCGCTCAAACGCAGCTACTGGCTGGAAAGCGCCGAGCCCAGCCTCAAACCCGGCCCGGCGCTGCAGGGCGAGCACGACGCCGATGTGGTGATCGTCGGTGGCGGCTTCGTCGGCCTGTGGACCGCCCTGACCCTCAAGGAACATGAGCCGGATATCCGCGTGATGGTGCTGGAGCAGGACGTGTGCGGCGGGGGCGCCTCGGGGCGCAACGGCGGCTTCGTGATGTCGTGGTGGCCCAAGGTGGGCACCCTGGCGAGCTTCTGCACCCGGGAGCAGGCGCTGTTTCTGGGGCACAGCGCCGAGCGGGCGATCAGCGAGCTGGGCGAGTTCTGCCAGCAGCACCAGATCGACGCGCACTTTCGCCAGAAGGGCTGGCTGTGGACGGCCACCAGCCCCGCGCACATCGACACCTGGAACGCCACGCTGGCCGCCTGTGCCCGCCTTGGGGTAACGCCGTTCGAGCGGGTGCCGGCTGCCGAGGTGGCGCGCCGTTGTGGCTCGAAGGTGCACCTGGCCGGCGTGTTCGAACGCAGCAACGCCACCGTGCAACCCGGCGCCCTGGTGCGCGGCATGCGCCGGGTGGCGCTGGAGGCGGGGGTGGTGATTGCCGAGGGTACTGCGGTCAGCGATATCCAGCCCGGCACACCGGTGCAGGTGCTGACCCCGCAGGCGCGCATCCGTGCCGGCTCGGTGGTGCTGGCCACCAATGCCTGGGCGGCTGCCTTGCCGCAACTGGCGCGCCTGATCACCCCGGTCAACAGTTCCATCGTGCTCACCGAGCCGGTGGCGACCCGCCTGGAACAGATGGGCTGGACCGGCGCCGAGTCGATCACCGATTCGCAACTGATGGTCGACTACTACCGCACCACCGTGGATGGCCGTATCGCCTTCGGCAAGGGCACCGGGGCGATAGCCTACGGCGGCAGGATCGGGCCGGTGTTCAGCCACGACCCGGGCAGCATCGCGCTGACCGAGGCCGACCTGCGCCGTACCTACCCGATGCTCGATGACGTGCGCATCACCCATACCTGGTCGGGGCCCATCGACCGCACCTACGACAGCCTGCCGACCTTCGGCGGCCTGGGCGAGCAGGGCAACATCCACTACGGCATCGGCTGGAGCGGCAACGGTGTGGGCCCCAGCCGCCTGGGCGGGCGCATCCTGGCCAGCCTGGCCCTGGGGCGCAAGGATGCCTGGAGCACCTGTGCACTGGTGGGGCGCAACTGCAAGGCCTTCCCGCCGGAGCCGCTGCGGTATGTGGGCGGTTCGCTGGTGCGCAACGCCGTGATACGCAAGGAGCGCGCCGAAATGGCCGGCCACACCGCCGGCCGTCTCGATTGCATGCTGGCCCGCCTGGCCCCGGCCGGGCTTGAAGACAAATCCTGAGGACTGCACATGAACCCTGTACTGATTCACCTTGAAGACGACACGGCCTTCGGCCCCAGCGCGGCAGTCGGCGCCCCCCTGGGCGAGCCGGTAGCCATGGCGCGTACCGCGTTGCACCAGGAGCTGGCCGGGCAGGGCGCCAGCACCGGCTTGTGGGAATGTACGCCGGGGCGCTTCCGGCGCCAGGTAGTGCAGGCCGAGTACAGCTATATCATCAGCGGCGAGGGCAGCTTCACCCCCGAGGGTGGCGAACCTATCCCGTTCGGTGCCGGCGATGCGCTGTACTTTGCCGCCAACAGCCAGGGCACCTGGGACGTGCGCCAGACGGTACGCAAGACCTACCTGATCCTGGGTTAATGCTCCGATAGTCATGCCTGATCCTCCGGGATCGGGCGTGCGGTAGTGGCGGTGGGCAGCGAATCTGCGATGATGCGCGTGTCTGATCCTCTGATGCGGTACCCCATGCAGCTCACCTGCCACGCCGATGCCAATGCCACGCTTTGCGCCCTGATCCAACCCCTTGCCACCCGCCCGGGCCCGGTCGACACCCACCTGCCGCAGGTGCAGGTGTTGTCCTGGAGCCACTACGTGGCGAGCAGCCCGCAGATCTACGAACCGAGCCTGATGATCCTGGCCCAGGGCAGCAAACTGGCCCGGCTGGGGCCGCGTACCCTGGAATATGGGGCTGGTCACTACCTGGTGCAGGCACTGTCGGTGCCGTTCATGTGCGAAACCTTCGCCACCGAAGATGAACCCCTGCTGGGCGTGTCGGTGGCGATCGACCGCACGGTGCTGAGCGAGCTGGTGCAGAGCATGGGGCTGGGGGCTGGCCAGGTGGTGGCGGCGCAGACGCCCGAATCCATGACATCAGCGGCGCTGGATGCGCCGATGCGCGAGAGTGTGGAGCGGCTGCTGCGTTGCCTGCACGACCCGCTGGAAAGCCGGGTGATGGGGGCGGCGCGGGTGCGCGAGGTGTTGTACGTGGCCTTGCGTGGGCCGCAGGCCGGGGTGCTGCGGGCGCTGGTGGAGCAGCAGGGGCATTTTGCGCGCATCGCTGCAGCCCTCAGCCATTTGCGCGAGCATTACGCCGAGCCGTTGAGCGTGGAGGCGTTGGCGGGGCGGGCGAACATGAGTACCTCGACGTTTCATGAGCACTTCAAGCGCTGCACGTTGCTGTCGCCGATCCAGTACCTCAAGCGGTTGCGTTTGCTCAAGGCGCAGCAGATGTTGATAGGCGAGGGGTTGGGTGTGGCGCAGGTGGCGCATCGGGTGGGGTATCAGAGCACGTCGCAGTTCAGCCGCGAGTACAAGCGGCATTTCGAGCGCAGCCCGGGGCGGGAGCAGGCTTATCTCTAGGGAGGCGAGCGCGTGGCGCTCGTTCGCCGGCAAGGCCGGCTCCTACAATAGAGGTGGGCCACTCCTCATTCGGTGTAGTAGTAGCTCTTCAGGAACCGGAACTCATGCGCCTGCGCCTCGCACCACTGGGCAAACCCCACCGCCCGATCACCCGCCTGATACTGCGCCCAGGCCTCGAGCATTTCACGCAGGCTGCACACTTCACCATCAATGTAACTGCGGGTCGTTTCGGCCTCGATCAGCCGCGCCAGCGCACTGGCACGCGCAAGCTTCGTCGCCGCAACGGTAACGTCACCCAGAAACACCGACTCATGCAGGTGATGAACCATGAAATCAACCTCGCCCAGCTCATCCAGCGCCAACTGCCGCAACGCCACCTGATCCTGCGGGTCGTGCGCCAGTGCCGCCTGGAGCCACGCCGACTCGCCCGTCAGCTTGCCCATCCAGCGATAAGGCTCGGCCAACGCCGGGCCCTCGTCGCACCAGGCTCGCAGCACCTGCCTGAGGTAGCGGGTCAAGGCATGCGACAACAACTGGTGCGCACCACTGTTGCTGAAGGCAAGGTCGGCAATCTCGCAGACAATCGCCCGCTGCTGGCCCACCTCCCGCTGACGCGCACCGTCGAGAAACTCGTCCAGCGCCTTGAGCGCCGGCTTTTTCAGGCCCTGTTCGCGCAGCAGGCAATACCGCGAGAAACCGGCAAAGCCTTCACGGGAGGCATAGACCTCGCCAATGCGCCTGAGGCCTTCGAAGTTGTCCTTGTTCCAGTAATACATGCTCTTCCTTGCCAGTCAGCGCCGACACCACGGTCGGCAGGGGTTCACGCCAGCGGCCACTGCGCTATCGGCTTGTAGCGGCCGCCACTGGACTCGAACAACACGAAATCGTCGATGTTCAATCTGAACGCCGGTGGCTCCGGCGTCTCCGGTACATCACCCGGGTAGTCGCGCACCAGCGTCAGGTGCGCACGAAACTCACGCACGCTGTCTTCCACGCCCAGCGGCAGCAACGCCTGCTGCAGGGCATACACCCATTGACGCAAGGCCACCGGCGTCTGCGTGGGCTCCAGCACCAGTGCATCGGCGCGGTGCCATGCGACCAGCCGGTCCAGCTCCAGGCGCAGCGGGCCTTCGGGGCGCGGCACCGCCGCCATGGCGTCGCACAGCGCAGGCAGGCGCGAGACGCCGACTTCCCCAAGGAACATCAGCGTCAGGTGAAAATTGGCCGCAGGCACCGGACGACCACGGGTGATCCCCAGTGTGCTGCGCCATTTGCCGATGGCCCGGCATTGCTGCTCGGTACAGGGCAGGGCGATGAACAGGCGCTTGAACGGCTCGCCCGGGGTTCGCAGTTCACCTCGCATGGAAGCTCCCTTGAATGTGTGCAGGTGCCGACAGGGTACCGAGCAGCGCCGACCAAGGCCAGCCGTGGTTCCCGCGCCGCTCGCTATACTCCAGGCAAGCGCTTCACTGCACCGGGGGGCCGACCTTGAACCAGCGCATCCTGCTCGCCCTGTGCACCCTTGCACTGTTGCTGGCCATCGGCGGTTGCGCCCGGTCCCGGCCGACACCAGCGCCGCAACCCCCGGTGGTGCTGTCCCAGGCCGCCTGGCAACGTGTCGACTGGGACATCATCGACGCCTCCGAGGGCGCCAGCCGTTCCGCCCAGGACTATGCGCGACGCTCCATGAAGGTATGGAAAGACGCAGTGCACGCGCGTACCGAGGCGGACTTCATTCCGTGGTTCACCGGTTACTGGACCCAGCAGTGGCTGACCCTCAAGGTGGCCTGGTACAAGGTCAGCAAGAACCAGCAGACCGCGCCCGGCGAGGACCGCCTGGCGCTCTACCTGCAGGAGCAGTACCGCGAACGGGTGCTGGAGCCGGTGGCCAGGGAAATCAACCCGCAGCTGATCCGCGAGCGCGCCACCCAACTGTACGTGCAACTGCTCGGCCAGCAGCTGCAAGGTATCGGCCAGCGCTACCGCGCCGCCCCCGACCAGTTCGCCCTGCACCTGAACCGCATTCCCGCCATCGCCCTCGGCCCGCCGGCCGCACGCGACGCCTCGGTGCATCAGCTGATCACGGCCCAGCCACTGCTGAGCCTGCCGGCCTACCTGGCGTTGAACGAGCAGATCCAGAAGGCTGCGGTGGCGGCAGGCCAGGCGCCGTCCGACACGGGCCTGTCGTCGGTGGCCAAGCGCGCCAGCGCCCAGCTCGAAGCAACGCTGGTGCCGCGCGGCGCGGCCAGCGCGGTGGCGGCTGCGGTGGGCAAGGCGGTGGGGGCGCTGATCTCGGTGGCCTCGGCGGGCATCGGCGCGATGATGCACGAAAGCGAGCGCCCGGCCATGGTCGAGCAGCTGCGGGTAATCCTCAATGTGGCGCTCAACGAGGAATGGCAGGGCCTGATGCAGAACCCCGCCACCGGGGTGATGGCGGGGGTCAATGCGCTGTCGGGGCAGATCCGCGACAGCCTGGTGCTCAGCAGCGGCTTGCCGGCGATGCAGCCCTGATGGCGGTGCTCATGGAGTGATCGCGACTTTCATCACGCCGTCGCGCTGGTGCGCGAACAGTTCGTAGGCCGCCTCGATGTCGTCGAGCTTGTAGCGGTGGGTCACCAGCGGCTTGAGGTCGACGCTGCCGCTGGCCACCACCTCCATCAGGCGGCGCATGCGCTCCTTGCCGCCGGGGCACAGGGTGCTGACGATGCTGTAGTCGCCAAGCCCGGCGCCAAAGGCCGACAGCGGGATGGTCAGGTCCGAGGAATACACCCCCAGGCTCGACAGCGTGCCGCCCGGGCGCAGGATGCGCAGCGCCGACTCGAAGGTCGACTGGGTGCCCAGCGCCTCGATGCTCACGTCTACGCCACGGCCGTGGGTGAGGGCCATGATCTGGTCCACCACGTTGCCCTGCTTGAAGTCCACTACGTGGGTGGCGCCCAGCTGGCGGGCTACCGAAAGACGCGCGGGCACGGTGTCGACGCCGATGATGGTGGTGGCGCCCATCAGCTTGGCCCCGGCCACCGCGCACAGGCCGATCGGCCCCAGGGCGAACACTGCCACCGTGTCGCCGATACGCACGCCGCCGCGCTCGGCCCCGGAGAACCCGGTAGACATGATGTCGGGGCACATCAGTACCTGTTCGTCACTCAGCCCGTCCGGGATCGGCGAGAGGTTGGCCATGGCGTCCGGCACCAGCACGTATTCGGCCTGGCAGCCGTCGATGGTGTTGCCGAACTTCCAGCCGCCGGCCGGCTTGAAACCGTGCGGCGTGCCGGGGCCGTCCTGGGACGAACAGCCACACAGGCAGGCATAGCTGTGGCCGCTGGGGGTGATGGCGCCGGCGATGACGCGCTGGCCCTCGGTGAAGCCCTTAACCTGGGCGCCGAGCTTTTCGATGATGCCGACCGGTTCATGGCCGATGGTCAGGCCCTTTTCCACCGGGTACTCGCCGCGCAGGATATGCACGTCGGTGCCGCACAGGGTGGTGGTGGTGATGCGGATCAGGGCGTCTGAGGGGCCGACCTCGGGGATCGGTTTTTCATCGAGCACGATGCGGTTCTTCTCGACAAAGATTGCAGCTTTCATGCGGGCCATGGTCGTTTCTCCTCAAGGGGGTACACGCGCAACTTCATGGGGCAGGGTGCGCCTGCACGGGCGGCGGGCTGTTGATCCGGGTCAAGCTGATGAGCATAGGCCATGGCGGGGCTCATCTGCGTAGAAAACAAATCATCGGGTTCTCAGGTTATTTTCATCATCTTTTGTTTTAAAACAGATAGTTAGGTAAATAATCTAAAGTTGTTTATGAAGTGAACTTAAATTGTAGGACAGGGTCATAGGTTGCTCATGCTGGCAGGTTGATATGAAAGTGCCAGCGTGCAACCCACAAGACAGATACGTGCTAAGGACTCGGTTAATGAAAATCATCAAGACGCTGGTGCTCACCTCGCTGTTCGCCGCCCTGGCCGGCTGCGGCAGCGATGCCATCGAAGGCAAGTTCAACGTGCAGGCCAGCGTGATGGGCTTCAAGAGCAACGTGGGTACCGCAGAGCTGGACGAGGACTACATCACCCTGCTGGGCGACAAGTACGAGATCGACGAGTGGAAGCGTGACGGTGACACCGTCGTCGCCCGCGACAAGAACGGCACCGCGGTGATGAACGCGCGCGTCGAAGACAACGGTAACCGCCTGGTGGTGCTGGACGGCGGTGAGCTGGTCAGCATGACCCTGACCCGCATCAAGTAACTCCCCACGCCACATTCAACTCCAAGGACGTTCTGTGAAAAAAGTACTGGCTGTATCAGGCATTGCCGCGTTGCTGGCTGGCTGCGGGTCGAGTTACCAGTGGGACGAGGTCACCACCTCCAAGGGCAGCAAGGGCAAGCCCACTGCCATCTATGTGGACAAGAAGACCAAGGAGCCGGTGTCCGGCACCATCATCTGGAAGGAAGGCGACACGCTGATCTCCGAGTTCAAGGTCAAGAACGGCAAGGTCCAGGGCGACTGGGTTACCCACAATGCCGACGGCTCGGTGGCCATCGAGGCGCAACTGGATGACGGCCAGCTGACCGGCACCACGACCGTGTACTGCAGCGGCGGCGAGAAAAAGCCGCAGCAGCGCATCGTCATCGCCGGCAAGAAGCAGACCGAGAGCCAGTTCGACTGCGCCAGCGGCCTGCAGACCCGCGAACAGGTCACGGTGCACGAAGAGGGCAGCAAGCAGAACGGTCGCACCCTGGCCCAATCGGCCTGGCGCGTGGTCAATGGCGAGCAGATGCCGGCCGTGGTCGCCAACTATGACAAGGACGGCAGCGGCCAGCTCGATGGCGTGCAGGAAACCTTCTACCCGACCGGCCAGGTGCAGGAGCGCAAGCACTACAACCAGGGCAAGCTGGAGGGCCTGCAGGAGGAGTTCGTGCTGCTCGACGACGGCACCTACCGTCTGCGTAAGGTCACTGCCTACAAGGATGGCCAGCGCGATGGCGATTCGATCCAGTACTTCGCCTCGCCCGACTGGCCGGAAAAGACCGTCGAAAAACGCGAAACCTACGCGGCGGGGCAGGACACCGGCAAGACCGTGATCTACCGCGAGCTGGATGTACAGGTGCTGGTGCCGTACCAGGACGTGCCGCCCAACCACTACAAGCTCAAGGAAGCGCTGGCCGGCAAGTCTACCCGTGACGGCTACGTGGCCGATGTGGAGTCGCTCAAGTACCTGCTGCAGGCCTCTGACATCGACCTGAACAAGCCGCTGGTCGCCGAAGCCGAGCTGCCGGTCCACTATGTGGCCGAGAATGCCTACGACATGCTGGTGAGCCTGGGCGCCGACCCGCTCAAGACCACCGCAGAGGGCAATACCCGGCTGATGATGTGCCTGAAGAACGCGTGGCGCGATTGCTCGGACGCGCACTTCGACCAGCTGCTGGCCTTGTCCAATGCCAAGACGGCCAACCTGTTCGGCAACACGCCGCTGCACGAGCTGTGCAAGAGCAACAGCCTGACCAAGGAGCGCCCGGAACTGGGCCAGCGCCTGATCGCCAGCCAGGACATCAACGCGGTGAACTACGCGGGCCAGACTGCCTTGCACTACTGCATCACGCAGCGTGACAAGACCGTGGCCAATGCGCTGATCGCGGCCGGTGCCGATCTGGACAAGGCGGACTATTCGGGCGTTACCCCGGTGCAACTGGTGTTCCTGCGCGACCCGCGCCTGGGCCGTCAGAAGCAGGTGAGCTGGGACGCGGCGCGTATCCAGTACGTGGGCGGGCTGCTGGGCAAGTCCACGTTCAACTTCGAAGCGCCGTTCCCGGGCTTCGACAAGAGCCTGAAGCAGCTGATGATCGAAGCCAGCGATGCGCAGAGCGCAATGCTGGTTGACAGCCTGGCTGCCAACAAGGGTTGACCCCAGTTGCCGGGAAGGCTGGCCCCTGCAGGTGCAGGAGCCGGCCTTGCCGGCGAAGGCGCCCGCATCAGGCGCCGACAGCCTCGCGGCTCATGACGCCATCGACCAGCCGCTGGATTCCCAGCGGATTGGCATTCTGCAACGCTTCGGGCAGCAGTGCATCGGGGTAGTTCTGCAAGCACACCGGGCGCAGGAACCGGTCGATCGCCAGGGAACCCACCGAGGTGCCCCGGGCATCGGACGTGGCCGGGTACGGCCCGCCATGCACCATCGCATCGCACACCTCGACCCCCGTCGGATAGCCATTGAGCAGAACCCGCCCGACCTTTTCCACCAGCAACTCACCCAGCCAGCGGTATTCGAGCAACTCGGCCTGCTCGCCGATCAGGGTGGCGGTCAGTTGTCCGCGCAGCCCTTGCAATGCCAGCGCCAGCTGCGCATCGTCCTCTATCTCGATAACGATGGTGGTTGGGCCGAACACTTCTTCCTGAAGCAAATCATCACCTTGCAGCAACAAGTTCACATCGGCCTTGAACAGCTGGGGTTGCGCCTGGCGCCCGTTCTGCGCGGCCCCTGCCAGGTGCGTGAGGCCAGGATGGCGGTGCAGGTGCTCCAGCCCCTTGGCATAACTGGCCAGTGCCCCGGCATTGAGCATGGTCTGTGCAGGCTGTTCGGCCATCTGTGCGACGAAGGCGTGCACAAAGTCACTGAACGCCGGCGAGCGCACGCCGATGATCAGACCGGGGTTGGTGCAGAACTGCCCGCAGCCCAGGGTCACCGAACCGGTCAGCTCGCGGGCGATGGCCGCCCCACGCACCTGTAGCGCCTGTGGCAGCAGGATGACGGGGTTGATGCTCGACATCTCGGCGAACACCGGGATCGGCTGCGGGCGCTCGGCGGCCATTTTGCACAGGGCGTTGCCGCCCTTGAGCGAGCCGGTGAAGCCCACCGCCTGGATCGCCGGGTGGCGCACCAGCCATTCCCCCACACCTGCGCCATAGATCATGTTGAATACCCCCGCCGGCATGCCGGTGCGCTGCGCAGCGCGTAGGATCGCATCGGCCACCCATTCGGCGGTGGCCATGTGCCCGCTGTGAGCCTTGAACACCACCGGGCAGCCGGCGGCCAGCGCCGAGGCGGTATCGCCGCCGGCCGTGGAGAAGGCCAGCGGAAAGTTGCTGGCGCCGAACACCGCCACCGGCCCCAGGCCGATGCGGTACTGGCGCAGGTCCGGGCGCGGCAGTGGCTGGCGCTCGGGCAGCGCGCGGTCGATGCGTGCCCCGTGGAAGTCGCCACGGCGCAGCACGTTGGCGAATAGGCGCAGCTGCCCGCTGGTGCGCCCGCGTTCGCCCGAGATGCGTGCAGCGGGCAGGGCGGTTTCGCGGCATACCGTGGCGATGAAGTCATCGCCCAGGCCGTCCAGCTCGTCGGCGATGGCATCGAGAAATTCGGCGCGCCGCGTCGCAGGCAGCGTACGGAACTGCGGGTAGGCGCTGGCGGCAGCCTTGGCGGCGGCGTCCACTTCTTCGGCAGTGGCCTGGATGAAGGTGCACGCCAGCGCTTGGCCGGTGCTCGCATCCAGGCTCTGCAGTACGGTGGTGCCGGCAGCGCTGCGCTGGCCGGCGATGTAGTTGTGGCCGAGAACAGAGGTCATTGCGGGGTCCTTGTCGGTTGAGGGCAGGGGCTCAGGTGATGGCGCCGATCTGCCAGGGCACGAATTCGTTCTGGCCGTAGCCATGTTGTTCGCTCTTGCTGCGCTCGCCCGAGGCAATGCGCAGCATCAGGCGGTAGATGTGTTCGCCGCGTTCCTCGATGGTGGTGCTGGCGTCGGCGATGCCGCCGCAGTTCACGTCCATGTCGTCTTCCTGGGTTTCCCACAGGCGGGTGTTGGTGGCCAGCTTGATCGAGGGCGACGGTGCGCAGCCGTAGGCCGAACCGCGCCCGGTGGTGAAGGCGATCAGGTTGGCGCCGCCGGCGACCTGGCCGGTGGCCGAGATCGGGTCGTAGCCGGGGGTGTCCATGAACACCAGGCCGTGGGCACGCACCGGTTCGGCGTATTCGTAGACGTCCATCAGGTCGCTGGAGCCGGCCTTGGCCACGGCGCCCAGGGATTTTTCAAGAATGGTGGTGAGGCCGCCGGCCTTGTTGCCGGCCGAGGGGTTGTTGTTCAGTTCGGCGCCCATGCGCTCGCAGTAGGCTTCCCACCAGTGGATGCGCGCGATCAGCTTTTCGCCCACTTCGCGGCTGACCGCACGGCGCGTGAGCAGGTGCTCGGCGCCGTAGATTTCCGGGGTTTCGGACAGTATCGCGGTGCCACCGGCCGCTACCAGGCGATCCACCGCATTGCCCAGTGCCGGGTTGGCGGTGATGCCCGAATAGCCGTCGGAGCCGCCACATTGCAGGCCGACGGTCAGGTGCCTGACGCTGACCGGCTCGCGACGCACCTGATCGGCTTCGGCCAGCAGCGACTTGACCTGGGCGATGCCGCTGGCAATGGTGCGCGTGGTGCCGCCGGTGCCCTGGATGGTGAAGGTGCGCAGGGTGTGGCTGCTGTTCAGGCCCTGGGCGGCCAGCAGGTCGGGGATCTGGTTGGTCTCGCAGCCCAGGCCGATCATCAGCACCGAGGCGAAGTTGGCATGCACCGCGTACCCGCCCAGGGTGCGCTGCAGCATCGCCAGCGCCTCACCGCCGGGGTCGACCGCGCAGCCCACGCCGTGGGTCAGGGCCACCACGCCGTCCACGTTGGGGTAGGGCGCGAGCGCCTCGGGGTGGATGTCGCGGCGAAAATGGTCGGCGATGGCGCGTGCCACGGTGGCCGAGCAGTTCACCGAGGTGAGGATGCCGATGTAGTTGCGCGTGGCCACCCGGCCGTCGGCGCGCACGATGCCCATGAAGGTATCGTCGGTGGTGGCCGGTGTGCCCCTGGCGTCCACGCCGAAGGCGTAGTCGCGGGCAAAGTCGCCCATGGCCAGATTGTGCACGTGCACATGCTCGCCGGCGGCGATGGGCTGGCTGGCAAAACCGATGATCTGCCCGTAGCGGCGCAGCGGCTGGCCGGGGGCGATGGCGCGCACCGCCACCTTGTGCCCTGCCGGGATGGCCTGCAGCACCTCGATGTGCTCGGCCTGCAGGTGCAGGCCCTTGGGCAGGGGCTGGCGGGCGATCAGCACGTCGTCCAGCGGGTTGAGGCGGATCACGGCGTTGGCGGCGCTGTCGCTGCCTGTTGTTGTAATGAGTTGCATCTCAGTCATCTCCAGAGGCGTGGGCCGGGCTTACGCCAGGCCGCGCTCGCGATAGTCGATCAGGCCGGAGAACAGCATCAGGCCGAAGGCCATGACCACGAAGAAGATCAGGGCCAGGAAGTAGGAGCCGGTGAACTGCACGATCAGGCCGATCAGGATCGGCACCAGTACGCCGACCATGTTGCCGCAGAAGTTCATGCTGCCGCCCAGGATGCCGGCCTTGGACTTGCCGCCCAGGATCGCCGGCAGGCACCAGTACATGCCGCACCAACGGATGAAGAACAGCGCGACGCACAGCAGGGCGATGACCCGCGCGGCATCCGGGGTGTAGGCCACCAGCAGGATGCACAGGGCAGCCACGGCGGCGGAGCCTGCGAACATGCTGCGCATCACGGTGTTGGGCTGGCCGCCGCTGGCTTTCCACTTGTCGGCGATCCAGCCGCCGATCAGCTCGCCGACGAAGCCGCACATGAAGATCAGGAAGGTGGCGCCGCCCATGGCCTTGATGTCCAGGTTGTGGGCCTGGTGCAGGTAGCTCGGCATCCAGGTCAGCAGGCCGTAGAACACGCTGTTGTAGCAGGCATAGCCGGCGAACATGGCCAGTACCGAGCGGCTCTTGAGCAGCTCCTTGAGGATCGCCTTGCGCCCGTTGCCGTCGCTGGCCACCGCGTTGGCCTGGTTGATGTAGTCCAGCTCGGCGGCGTTGACCTTGGGGTGCTCGCAAGGGTGGTTGCGGATGTACCACCAGGCCCAGATGCCGACCACGATGGTGCCCACCCCGGCGATCACGAAGGCGATGCGCCAGGAGTCGAACCAGGTGATCAGGCCGGCGATGATGATCGCGCCGAATGCGGTGCCCAGCGGCGCGCCGCCGTCCACCAGGGTGGCGCCACGCCCACGCTCGTTGGGGGTCAGCCAGGCGCCGTTGAGCTTGGCCCCGGCCGGCATGATCGGCGATTCGGCCACACCCAGGCCGACGCGGGTGATCAGCAGGGTGATCCAGTTGTGCGCGCCGCCGGCCAGTGCCTGGAAGGCGCCCCAGCCGATGGTGGCGGCACCGATGATGTTGCGCACCTGGAAACGGTCCAGCAGCATGCCGCTGGGGATCTGCATCAGTGCGTACGACCAGAAGAACGCGCTGAGAATCAGGCCTTCCATGGCCGGGGTCAGTTCGAATTCCGCCGAGATCAGCGGCAGCGCC
This sequence comes from Pseudomonas sp. PS01300, assembly GCF_029960155.1. Classification (NCBI taxonomy): domain Bacteria; kingdom Pseudomonadati; phylum Pseudomonadota; class Gammaproteobacteria; order Pseudomonadales; family Pseudomonadaceae; genus Pseudomonas; species Pseudomonas sp. PS01300. Next base: position 93,028 of record NZ_JASCPN010000014.1, read on the forward strand.
ACCGACAGCGAGGCGCGGTCGATGTAGTTGATCGCGGCCAGCAACAGCAGGATCAGGAAGATGCGCCAGCGCACGGTGGTGGGCCGCTGGGCATCGGTGGCAGCCAGGGCAGGTGTCGGGGCGGCCTGCAAGGAGGTGTCTTTCATGCTCATCTCACTCTTATGGTTGTTATGAAATGCCGCGGCGGCGCGCGGGGCGCCGCCTGCGGTTCAGAGCGCTTTCACCTCGCCGGGTGAGATGGCCGAAGGCGTCATGCTGATGCCATTGCGCAGCGGGGCGCCGAACTCGGGCAGGCTGATTTCGAACACGTCGCCGGGCGCGGCCTTGACCTGGTCGGCAAACGACAGGGTCGCGGTGCCGAAGAAGTGCACGTGCACATCGCCCGGACGCAGGAACTGGGTGTACTTGAAGTGGTGGTACTCCAGGTTCTCCAGCGAATGGCACATGTTGTCCTCGCCGCTGAGGAATTCCTTTTCCCACAGCAGGTTATCACCGCGGTGGATGCGGCTGACGCCGCCCAGGTGAGCGGGCAGCTCGCCGACCCGCAACTCGGGGCCGTAGGAGCAGTTGCGCAGCTTGGAGTGGGCCAGGTACAGGTAGTTGCGCCGCTCCATCACATGGTCGGAGAACTCGTTGCCGATGGCGAAGCCTACCCGGTAGGGCTGGCCGTCATCGCCAATCACGTACAGGCCGGCCAGCTCGGGCTCTTCGCCGCTGTCTTCGGCAAAGGCGGGGCTCTGGAACGGCTGGCCGGGGCGTACCACGATCGAGCCGTCGCCCTTGTAGAACCATTCCGGCTGCACACCGGCGGTGCCGGAGGGCGGGCGACCTCCTTCGATGCCCCACTGGAAGATGCGGGCGGTGTCGGTCAGGGCGGTGCTGTCGTCGATTTTCTGCTGGTGCATCTTGTCGCGGGTCGAGGCGCTGCCCAGGTGGGTCAGGCCGGTGCCGCTGATCAGGCAGTGGGCGGGGTCATCGTGGTCCAGCGGCGGCAGCACCCGGCAGTCGGCCAGGGCCTGGGCGTAACTGTGGGCGGTGGCGTCCAGGCCGCGGGCGAGCACTTCGTCGCACAGGCTGCGGGTGTTGCGAATCGCGGCCAGGGCCAGCTCACGCATGGTGCGGGTATTGCGTACCACCTGGATCAGGTCGCCTTCGATGACGCCGACGTGACGCGCGGCTGCAGGGGTTTCGAATTGGATCAGACGCATGCTGACTCCTGATTGTTCTTGTGGGGAGGGCTGTTGTCCGACACTTTAAATTTGCGTGGCTTTGCTGCCTAATGACAGCTGTTGACCGAGGGATAACCAAAAGTAATCACCTATGCTGCCACCCCTGACTACCATGGCTTCGCGCCTGCGCATGCGCCAGTTGCGCCTGCTGATCAGCCTCGACGAGCTGGGCTCGATCCACAAGGCCGCCCAGGCCCTGTCGATTACCCAGCCGGGCGCGACCAAGGCCCTCAATGAAATCGAATCGACCCTGGGCGCGGTGCTGTTCGAGCGCACCAGCAAGGGGCTGGAGGCCAATGACCTGGGGCGCTGCGTGGTGCGTTATGCGCGCCTGATCAATACCGACCTGGCGCACCTGCGCGAAGAGATGATCGGTATTCTGCAGGGCCACGGCGGGCGGCTGTCGGTGGGTTCGATCATGGGGGCGGTACCGATGCTGGTGGAGGGCCTGGCGCGTCTGCGCGAGAGCCAGCCGGACCTGTCGGTATCGATCGTCGAGGACACCAGCGACCGCCTGCTCAGCTTGCTCGATCAGGGCCGCCTGGATGTGGTGATCTGCCGAACCAGCGTGAGCCCGCGACCGGGCGCCTATGTGAGCCGGGCCAGGCATCAGGAGCAGTTGGTGGTGGTGGCCAATCTGCAGCACCCGCTGGTGGGGTGTGCCGAGTTGAGGCTCGAGGCGTTGGCCGATTCACGCTGGGTGGTGTTCCCGGTGAACATGCCGATGCGCTTGACGCTGGAGCGAGAATTTCGTGAGGCGGGTTTGAGCTTTCCGCTGTATCCCATTGAAACTTCATCAACTTTTACCACGCTCACGCTGCTGTTGCAGGACCGTGGGCTGGTGGCGGTGATGCCGTGGGACTCGGCCAGGATCGCGCTCGAGCATGGGATGCTGGCGCAACTGCCGCTGGTGTTGAACTCGCGCAGCGAGCCCTATGAGGTGGTCACGCGCAAGGGGGTGGAACTGCCGGTGCCGGCGCAGTTGCTGATCGAGGCGCTGGGGGTGTGAGGTGACAGGCCGGGCCCTTCGCCGGGGCCGGCCCGCGCGGGGGGGGGGGCCCGCCGGGGCGGGGGCCAGCGGGGG
>NZ_JASCPN010000150.1:0-411 GCF_029960155.1 Pseudomonas sp. PS01300
TGGATAACCCTGTGCATACATTTCCCTAGGCCTTTGGGATAAAGGCCTACAGACGAGTGCGCAACTTCTTGCACAGTACTGCGCAAGAAGTTGCGCACTTTTTCGGGTTTTCTCGCGTAAAAGTGCTCAAAAAACGTACAGCAAAAACACAAGCTGCTGATTAACAACAACTAAATTTCAGTTGGCACGCGTCTTGAACTGTCTCCTTGCAGTCGCACGGCATTTTTCGCCTGTTCGGCTTCATTTTTTGCAAGGAGCAAACCCCCATGGCAACACCTGCCTATATGTCCGTCACCGGCACCAAACAAGGCCTGATCACCGCCGGTGCCTTCACCGCCGATTCGGTCGGCAACACCTACCAGGAAGGCCACGAAGACCAGGTCATGGTCCAGGGCTTCAACCACGAAGTGA
>NZ_JASCPN010000151.1:0-360 GCF_029960155.1 Pseudomonas sp. PS01300
CCTTCCTGCAGCTGTCGCCCAGCGGCAGCGGCATTCACGGGCTGGTCTACAGCGCCGCGCAGGGCGAGGCCGGGCGGCGCCTGTCGCGCTACCGGCTGGTGCTGCGCCCGCAGCTGGCGTACCTGGCGCACCGCATCAACCAGCGCATCTTCCAGCACAAGACGGTGCCGCAGATCATCGCCCAGGTGCTCGAAGAGCACGGCATCCTCGCCAGCGACCACCGCTTCGTGCTCGGCGCGGTGTACCCCGAGCGGGTGTACTGCGTGCAGTACGACGAGTCCGACCTGCACTTCATCCAGCGCCTGTGCGAGGAGGAGGGCATCCACTACCACTTCCAGCACAGCCCGCAGGGCCATGCGC
>NZ_JASCPN010000152.1:0-356 GCF_029960155.1 Pseudomonas sp. PS01300
CGCGAAGTTTTTCAGGCCGGCAACTGCCCCAGCAGGTACACCCGTAGCCGCTCGATGCTCTCGCGCCACGCACTGCCCACCGGCCATACCAGGTAGCAGGCATCCCCCGTTGCCACCGCCTGTTCGAACTGAGGTCGGGCTTGAGGGCCTCATCGCGGGTCAAGCCCGCTCCCACAGGTACAGCGCCGTTCTCGAAACCAGCGCCGTGCCTGTGGGAGCGGGCTTGACCCGCGAAGTTTTTCAGGCCGGCAACTGCCCCAGCAGGTACACCCGTAGCCGCTCGATGCTCTCGCGCCACGCACTGCCCACCGGCCATACCAGGTAGCAGGCATCCCCCGTTGCCACCGCCTGTTCGA
>NZ_JASCPN010000153.1:0-335 GCF_029960155.1 Pseudomonas sp. PS01300
TTCTTTTCGGTCACTTGATTGACTGCTTGGATTTTGAATTCTTCGGGGTAACGCGGGTTGCTCATGGCACCTCCTAATTGGCCTCAGTTTAAGGCAAAGAGGTGTCTACGAAACCCGGGGCGATTCAACCTTCATTACTAACCCAGGCTCTAAAGTGGTCGTAAGCCGATTAGGAACGCACTGTAGTGGTCTAATGATTCCGGACATCCATTTAGGCGAGAATGCTCGCCATAGAGAGGTGTCTGATGACCAAGCAACGTCGTACCTTTACGCCCGAGTTCAAACGCGAAGCTGCCAGCCTGGTGCTCGACCAAGGCTACAGCCACATCGAAGCA
>NZ_JASCPN010000154.1:0-327 GCF_029960155.1 Pseudomonas sp. PS01300
GAGTGACAGTCATCTGGATGTTGTCACCTGGCATTACCATTTCAACGCCTTCTGGCAGCTCGCAGTTACCAGTCACGTCAGTAGTACGGAAGTAGAACTGTGGACGGTAGCCTTTGAAGAACGGAGTATGACGGCCGCCTTCTTCCTTGCTCAGAACATAGACTTCTGCGGTGAACTTGGTGTGCGGTTTGACCGAACCCGGCTTGACCAGAACCTGGCCACGCTCAACGTCGTCACGCTTGGTGCCGCGCAGCAGCACGCCGCAGTTCTCGCCAGCACGACCTTCGTCCAGCAGCTTGCGGAACATCTCAACACCGGTGCAGGTGG
>NZ_JASCPN010000155.1:0-326 GCF_029960155.1 Pseudomonas sp. PS01300
GGCCAGGGCCGTGGCCAGGTGCTCACCGGCGGCTTGCTGCGCCTGTTCCAGCTGCTGCAGGCGTTGCTGCAACGCGGCCTGCTGCTGGCGTTGCTGCTGGATGCTCGCTGCCAGTGGGCTGCGCTGGCTGGCCAGCTCCCGCTGGCGGGCGAACTGATGGCGCTGCGGGGCGAGTTGTTCGAGGCGGCTCAGGTGCTGGCGGTCGCCCTGCAACTGCGTCCACTGTTGGTGCGCGCTGTGCAACTGCTCGCTGGCGGCGGCCTGCTGGTCCTGCAACTGCTTGAGTTCGGCGAACCAGCTGCGCTGCTGTTCGAGCAGGCGCAGGC
>NZ_JASCPN010000156.1:0-308 GCF_029960155.1 Pseudomonas sp. PS01300
GGTCAAGCCCGCTCCCACAGGTACAGCGCCGTTCTCGAAACCAGCGCCGTACCTGTGGGAGCGGGCTTGACCCGCGAAGTTTTTCAGGCCGGCAACTGCCCCAGCAGGTACACCCGTAGCCGCTCGATGCTCTCGCGCCACGCACTGCCCACCGGCCACACCAGGTAGCAGGCATCCCCCGTTGCCACCGCCTGTTCGAACTGAGGTCGGGCTTGACCCGCGAAGTTTTTCAGGCCGGCAACTGCCCCAGCAGGTACACCCGTAGCCGCTCGATGCTCTCGCGCCACGCACTGCCCACCGGCCATACC
>NZ_JASCPN010000157.1:0-293 GCF_029960155.1 Pseudomonas sp. PS01300
GAGCCGACATCGAGGTGCCAAACACCGCCGTCGATATGAACTCTTGGGCGGTATCAGCCTGTTATCCCCGGCGTACCTTTTATCCGTTGAGCGATGGCCCTTCCATACAGAACCACCGGATCACTAAGACCTACTTTCGTACCTGCTCGACGTGTCTGTCTCGCAGTCTAGCGCGCTTTTGCCTTTATACTCTACGACCGATTTCCGACCGGTCTGAGCGCACCTTCGTTCTCCTCCGTTACTCTTTTGGATGAGACCGCCCCAGTCAAACTACCCACCATACTCTGTCCTCG
>NZ_JASCPN010000158.1:0-292 GCF_029960155.1 Pseudomonas sp. PS01300
GGATTTCCTGGTCCAGGACCAGGCCCTGGCAGTCGCTGCTGCGGGCCACCACGGCGGCCGCCCAGCCCTTGCCGTGGGTGATCGAGCCGCTGATGCCGGCCGGCCATAGGGGGGCGCGGTCGTCGCCGGGGGCGGGCAGGTAGTCGCGCCCGTCCAGGCGCTGCAGGGCGGGGCGGGCGCACACGCGGCCGTCCAGGTACTCGGCCTGACGCTTGGCCACCGAGCGTTGCAGGCTGGGGGTGGGTTCGATGGCGGCGCGCCGGAAGTCATCGGCGGCGAGGTTGGCCTGGTC
>NZ_JASCPN010000159.1:0-292 GCF_029960155.1 Pseudomonas sp. PS01300
TGCCGGTTCAGGTAGCGGGTCAGGTGCTGGCCCTGGGCGTCGTCGTAGACCACGAAGAGCACGTTGGCATTGCGCTGGGCGCGCCGGGAACACTCCGACAGTGCCGGTATGTCGTCATCCCAGATGGCCCGCGGCGCAACCGATGCCAGCAGTTCGGCCATGTGATTGGCCGACTCCTTGAGGCTTTTTTCGAGGGGGACGCGCAGTTGCGCCTGCTCCTCCTGAAGGCGTGCGGATAGCCCGGCGGACAAACGCTGTCGGGTACTGGCCGAAAGGCTGTCCAGGCCCGAGC